>JAITST010000506.1 GCA_031287585.1 Planctomycetaceae bacterium
AGATAAAACTAGACGCTTACAAAGACGCTTTTACACAAGCAAATTTTAACACATTAGAGGAGTTAAAAACAACAATGGGTCATAAATTTATTGATTTGATTAGGGATGAGTACGAAGAAGCATTCGCAAAAGGCGAAGTTAGGGCTAAAGCCGAGTCTGTTTTGTCTTTTCTGAAATTTCGTTTCAAAAAAGTACCACAAAATATTGAGAAGACGGTACTGTCTTATACCGACTTAACCGCGTTGGAGTCGTTGATACAATGTGCTGCCGTTTGCAGTAGTATCGAGGAATTTGAAGGTAGTTTAGTTCACGGATAGAAGCCGTGAACATTGGTGAGCGGTATTCCACGCAGTTACGCAGGGGGAAGCCAACACTGCGTAACTGCGCTGAGTACCGACTAAGTTACCGCCTGTTATATTATTATATGTAACGCAATTTTCGACTGTGTTTTCAATTATTTCCTTCTCAAATGGAATTTTGAGATTAGTCCTTGCAGTTGTTTTGCACGGTCATTCATTTCGTTTGATGTTGAGGCGGTTTGTTCCGCGTTGGACGAGTTCTGTTGTGTTACGGATTCTATCTGCCTTAGTCCATGCGAAACTTGATTTACCGCGTTTGCTTGTTCCTTGTTCGCCGCCGCTATCTTACCAATCAAGTCCGCCACTTGTGTTGCCTGGTCAACAATTGCTGTCAATGTTCCAGCCGTTTGCGACACAATATCCGCCCCATTTTGGATTTGCTTGTTATTATTATCTATCATTTGTGTTGTTTCCGCAGCGGCTTTTGCACTTCTTGCCGCAAGGTTTCGTACCTCTTCCGCTACAACCGCAAAACCCTTACCATGCGAACCAGCCCTTGCCGCTTCTACCGCCGCGTTCAGCGCGAGCAGGTTTGTTTGGAACGAAATGTCATCAATTACCTTAACTACACGCTGCACGTCACTCGCGTTCGTCGTTATCTGCTGCATCGACGCAATCATCTTTTGCATCATATCCTGACCCGCCGCCGCTGCCTCGTTTGCTTTATTGGCAAGTTCAGTCGCGGATTCCGCGTTGTTGACGTTCTTCTGTGTTTGCGAACCGATTTCGTTGACCGATGCCGAAATCTCCTCGACACTTGCCGCCGATTCCGTCGCACCTTGCGAAAGACTATCACTCGCCGACGCTAGTTCCAACGTACCGTCGGCAACCTTTCCTACCACGTCACCTACCTCGTGCAACAGTTCGTTCATTTGGTTGAGCATCTGACCGAGGTGGATATTCATCGCGTCATTTTCACCGCGTACCGCTATCTCTACCGCCCAGTCTCCCTCCGCCAAATTTTTTGCGAGATGTTCAACACCCTGAAACTCGGATGTCATAAGCGCGAAAGCGTTCGCAAGTTCACCAATCTCGTCACGTCTGTTTTTGAACCGCTCCTCAACTTTTATCGACAAATCGCCCGTATTCGCTATTTGAGTCATCTGTTGTGAGACATTCTTGATACCGGGTATAATGTTTCTAGCGATTCCCCACGCAGTCAACAACGCAAAGACGATAGCAACAAGACCGAAAATCAGAACCATAACCGATGAACGATCCGCTGCCTGCTGTCCAATGCTTTCCGCTTCATCATAAACACCTTCAACACCTTCTAAAAACACGCTCGTTGCTTTATCAAACTCCGCCCCTTTGACTGTCTGTTGTGATACAATCTTATTCTGAGTGTCTGTTGTTTCCGATATGAAAACGAGATCACCATTAATCGACTCGGCAATCTGACGAATCTGCTTGATACGTTCGAGTTGCTCCGCTTCAAACTGAACGGTGTCGAACGCTTTAACAGTTGCTTTATAAGCGGCGTACCGACTCCAAACCGCGTCGTGAGTTTTCTTGCCGTCTTCCTCGCCGATTGCAAGTTGGTACGCATCGTAAGCGATTTTGAACGCTGTGAGCGCGCCGCGGCAATCCCTCGCAATTTTGTTCATCTTGAAATAATGCAACGGAACGTCACCTTCGTCCGATTCCGCTACGACCCTTTCTTTGTACGGCGCGTCAACGGCTTTTAGTATTTCACCGAGAATGACACCTGTTTTTTCGTACTTGGAATGAAAGTCAACCGCACGCGCGTCACGCTGCTTCTGTAAGTCAGCGTACTGCGTATCGAAAGCGTTGTAAGCGGCGGCGACAGTGAGTACCGTTTGTCCTTTACCGATGATGTCTTTGTGTTCCTCCGTGATATACGGCGCGTTTTCCAAACGATTTATTGCGGATTTGACATCTTCGGTAACAATCGCTATTTGAGCCGTTACTGTTTCGGACGCTTTCGGTTCCTTACCGTAAATGTGCAGAGCGGATGCCGTTTTCGCTCGTTCACCATTTATGATAGCGTGGTTCACGTCGTCTGAAACGACACCGAAATATCCGGTAAGTTGTAAACCATTGTTTACACGACCAACACCGATCCAGCCAATCAATACGACACCGCAAAGCATCAGAATCAACGTCCCAAATCCGAGATAAAGTTTTGTGCCGATAGTCATTTTAATTACATTTTTGTTTTGTAAACGGAGAAAACAAGTTCACCCGCAAAGTTTTTCAATTTATACGGATGAACAAGGAAAGGAATCACACGTTCGTATCATAGATTATTTTTTCAATAATCTGTTATGGACGAACGCAAATAGATAGCATTAAGCAAAATTCGATACCGCAGAAGTTTGACTTTGCGGATTTTACCGGTTTTTATGATTGCGACGGGAATTATAGAGACAATGTTGCGGCATCTCTGCTTTCACTTCACCGCTACCAACGTGTAGTTTCCCGTTCCCAAACCGATTTTTTCAGCGTGAGCGATTTGGCTTCGCCAGTCTGTTGTCGGGTGAACGTCTGTAAGATGGTCGGGATTTTTGTTTGCGTCTTTGTGTATTTTCTTACTCTCATCAAGTATCGTGTTCGGTAAGCCGGGTGCCGCGTTGACTGCGTCAATACACGCCTTGTCTAACGCTACCGGGTCAAACGAAGCGAAGATACCGATGTCTGGGACAATCGGCGCATCGTTTTCCCCGTGACAATCGCAAAACGCTGTCACTTGATTAATGACACTGATGTGAAAATGCGGTCTGCCGTCAACTACGGCTTTGGTGTATTCCACCATTCGGGCATTAAGCATATCGCTAGATGAGTCAACGTCTGCGTCAATCGCGTGAAAGTTGCACGTTCCGATACAACGTCCGCAACCGACACATTTTTTCGTATCAATCTTCGCTTTTTTGTTCGTTACTGTGATTGCCTTTTCGTTACAGTATTTCGTACAAGTCCCGCAACCGACACATGACGACGATTTTACGTAGGGGCGGTTATCGCAGTGCATT
>JAITST010000514.1 GCA_031287585.1 Planctomycetaceae bacterium
TTTTGAAGCGACCGATAAAATCCTTGACATATTTTTCGAGTTTCGGATGTGTTGTCTCATCGGTTTCGTAATTTACAGTATAATGGCTATTGTCTATCCGCTTTGAAAGAAAATCGGCAATTGCCTTACCAGCCAGAGTTGAAAATTGCCCTTTTTCTGTTGGGTCTGAAAGTATTTCGGGGGGAATTGAAAAGTGTCCATCATTAATCGCATCACACCGCAAATATAATGAGTAATGAAAAAGCATACCAATAATACGCATTAATTTCTTTATGTTTGGTGCATAGTGAAAACCAGCCATTGCTAGATGCTTTATCAACGCGGAATAAGTCATTTGATATTCTTGTAAATTGATACGACCTTGATGCATCACGATGTTGCCGTGATGCAAGAACCTTTCGGTTCCAAGTGGTAATTGTTTGCTGGCAACAGGAACGCTAACGCATTCGTCTGATTTTTGTTATGAAACTTTTATTTCGATAAAGTTTTCCTTGATGTTAAAAAATTTTCGGCACTGCGCCGAGCTCCTATAGTTCTATGAATTTATTTTTTTTATTGTCAACAGGGACTACCGTGAGAATCACGAGAATAATGATGCGGGATGTGTAAAAATAAGTGGGGAATTTTACATTTGACTAAACGTAATTTTTCACCACAAAGGCACGAAGAAAGAAAAAAAATTTCTTATTTTAGATTTTAGGTTGCAGATTTTAGATTTGGGTTTTAGGTTAGGAATCAGGGTATTAAAACAAAATCTAAAATCATAAATCTAAAATCTAAAATTCTTTTCCGTCCATCGTGTCTTCGTGGTGAAAAAAAATTACAATGGATTCCCCACCAAGTTTTACACACCCATCGCTGGAAACATCGTCGAATACAACTTGCAATTGACGAGTCCATTCGCTATAATTTCTCTATAACATCCAACGTCTCGTTTTTGCAATACCGTTTTCAACCGTGACAAGTATGGATACCAACAAATAAAATATGTACTTCCTCACAATCGAAAGTTCTTGCGACGAAACTGCCGCGGCGGTTGTTACTGATTCGCTTGATGTTTGCAGTTCTGTGGTTGCGTCGCAGGATGATTTACATCGGCGGTTTGGCGGCGTAGTGCCGGAGGTTGCTTCACGCGCTCACTTGGAACAGATTGTTCCCGTGATTGACGAAGCGGTGCGGCGGGCAGGTATAACGCTCAATCAACTCGGCGCGATTGCGGTTGTGAATACGCCCGGTCTTGCGGGTTCGCTGTTGGTCGGCTTGACCGCGGCGAAAGCGTTAGCGTTGGCACTCGGTAAACCGCTCGTCGCTATCAACCACCTTCAAGCACATATCTATGCGTGCCGGGTTGCGTTCGGCGGGGACGTTTTTCCGTGTGTCGGTTTGATTGTCAGCGGCGGACATACAAGCATTTACAGTTGCCGCAGTCCGCTGGAATTTAACGCGATAGGCGGTACGATAGACGACGCGGCGGGTGAGGCGTTTGACAAAGTTGCGGCGATGTTGGGGTTGCCGTATCCGGGCGGTCCGTCGATTCAGAAAGCCGCTGTGAACGGGAATCGTAACGCGATTCAGTTTCCGCGTCCGTTGCTTGACGAACCGAGCAGATTACAGTTTAGTTTTAGCGGACTGAAAACGGCGGTACGTTACAAACTTGTCGGACCGGGCAAGACGGATTTTTCGCAGGTAACGTTGACCGAAAAGGAACGCGCGGACATCGCGGCATCGTTTCAGGAAGCGGTGATTGATTGCCTTGTCGGTAAGGTAATTCACACGTTACGGGTGTTGCGAATGAAGACGCTATGCGTAGGCGGCGGTGTCGCGGCGAACTCGCGGTTTCGCGAAAAGATGGAAGCGGCGGCACAGCAAAACAATTTCAAACTATACATCGCACCGCCAAAACTCTGCACCGACAACGCGGTAATGGGAGCAATCGCGGTAGAGCGCTTCAAGGCGGGGCTGGTGGAAGAATTGGATTTAGATATTAGTGCGGGATTGGTGAGGGGAGCGTAGAGCAACGGTTATTTGCCGTCGGCTTCAGCCGACGGTGTGTTGCGCAGTCCCGGTAGGGACGATATGTCGGTAGAAAGAAAATATGCCCCTAAATCCTCACCCCTTTCGGGGCAAGGATTCGTGTAACGTGTTTCATCATTATATCTGATACCCGTCACGTTGTTCACGTTTTAACATAGCGTTTGCTTCCGCGTCACCGATGAATTCTTCTTTCGTCGCATCCCACTGCAATTTTCGTCCGCCAAGCCGAATCGAAATGTTTGTCAAATGGCACGCAGAAACCGAGCGGTGTTCAATTTCTGCCGACGCAACTGGCGTTTCCCGACTGCGGACACAATCGAAAAAGTTTTTCATGTGGTCGTTACTCGGCTTGACTTTCCAACTATCCGCCGGCAACGGGGTCTCCTTCAACTCGTCAAACGGCTTACCGTAAACGCCGCCGCGGTTGACGAAAATTCGCCCCTTATCGCCGACAAACATAATGCCGTTACGTTTGTTCTTATCCAGCTCGTCAGGATAATCTTTGCCCCAAAGCCAACTCTTCTGTTCCGGCGTTGTCGTCGGATATTCGTTAATTCCGCCGAACCGAAATTGGTCTTCCAGCACAACGTAAAAGTGAAGCACAACGTCACCGGCGTATTTCAATTCCGCGTAAAATCTGTCGGGGGTGTTAAAACAATCCGCCTTCCCGGGGTTGTCAGCGTTGGGAAACAAACCGCGTGCCTCAACGGAAACAGGTGCCGTGACTTCATCGCCGCCGATACCCCATTGTGCAATGTCAACATGATGATTACCCCAGTCTGTTACCATTCCGCCAGCGTACTCGTACCACCACCGAAAAATCGAGTGCGTTCGCTGCGGATAGTACGGTTTTACCGATGCTTGTCCTTGATACAAATCCCAATCGAGGTTTTGCGGTATCGGCTGTTCCTTAAACGGACCACCGAGCATACTGCACCACGGCAAAGCAACGATGACCTGCCGCAATTTGCCAAGCCGACCATTGCGGACAAGTTCCACCGCCGTTTGAAATTCTTTACCGCTGCGCTGCTGCGTACCGGTCTGAAACACCCGTTTCGTTTCTCTCACAACTTGACAGAGTTTCTGTCCTTCGGCAACAGTGAGCGAGAGCGGCTTTTCGCCGTAAACATCTTTGCCAGCCCGAAGCGAGTCGATGTTGATTTTCGTATGCCAGTGGTCGGGAGTTCCTTGAATAATCACGTCCACGTCCTTGTTTTCAAGCAACTTGCGGTAGTCCTGATAAACAACCGCCTTCTCACCTTTCTCTTTGAGCGATGCCTTGAATCCGTCGGCGCGAGCCGTATCCGCGTCGGCAATCGCAACAATATCGCCAAACCGTGCGGCATTGCGGGTATCACCGCTACCCATTCCGCCGGCTCCTATGTTTCCGATTCCGATGCGTTCGTTGGCACCTTGAACAGTAGCCGGAACGAAATAGGGTGCGGCAACTGCGGCAGCACTCAAACTCAAAAATGTTCTGCGTTTCATGGTAAAATTTTCCTATTGAAAATGGATCAAGTCGGTGTAATAAAAAGACAACACGACCATTGTACAGGAAGGTGAAATGACTGTCAACATAAAAAAATAATGAGCGATGAGCGTGAGAACGACCGCAGCCACACTTGAAAACGTCTGTCAACTCTGTTACAATTCCCCTTTACGTTTGGTGTTGTCATTTTTATTGGTAGCCATTTTGTATTGTTTTCACTTTTTTCAGGAGTTAAAAAATGTCTGGTAGAGCGTGCGGCGCGATTGAACTTTCTAGTATCGGAATTGGGTTCAAGGTGCAGGATGAGATGTTGAAAAGTGCGTCGGTTGATTTGTTGTTGGCGCGGACAATTTGCAGCGGTAAGTATTTTATTATGATTGGCGGCAACATCAGTGCGATTGAAGCCGCAATGCAAACCGCTCTCGCGATTGGCGGCGACGCGGTTATCGACCACCTGACGGTTGCGAATACTTACGAAGGTGTTTTCTCCGCTTTAAGTCAATCGGTCGTGTTGACGGAAGACAACATTGGTGCGCTCGGCATAATTGAAACTTTTAGCGGTGTCAGCGCGGTTGTCGCAGCGGACACCGCTGGTAAAGCGGCAAAGGTTACTTTGTTCCGGTTACACCTCGCGATGGCGATGGGCGGTAAAGGTTTGCTGTTGATGACGGGCAGCGTGTCAGATGTTGACGCGGCAACGGCGGCGGCAGCAGCGGCGGTTAGGTCACGCGGATTGCTTGTGTCGGAGATTGTTATACCGAGACCCAGTCGGGAATTGTTTGAAGAATACATTTGAATAGAGTGACGTAATTCAACAAAATTTTCGCGGGGTATTTATTCCTGAAACAGAATGTGTTAGAATCAGATAACTTAAAAGGTTGTTCGCGAATTGACAACCAATAATCACTGTACCATTTCACCACCTTTACAACTATTATACAACTATGAAAGATACTTGTTTACACTCAATCGTTCTGTCGCTTGCTCTTTGTTTGTGCGTTATTGGTTGCGATTTCACAACAAAAACTTCCGTAAGTGAAAAGACTATTGTTACCGAATCAGCAACCTCCGCTGATCCGCCAGCCGCGAAAACGTCCGCCGAATTCAAAGCGGACGGCGTTATTAGTGACGAAACGTTCAACTCAATTATCGCAAATACTGGCTTGACCTCGTTACAACTAACAAACTGCCGCGAGTTCGACGATGCGAAAGTCGAAGCGTTGAAACCGCTTGTTAAACTGAAAAAACTTGCGTTGACCAACACAGGAATATCAGACGCTAGCGTTGTAACAATCAAAGAATCGTTTCCCGAACTGGTTGAACTCAATCTGTCATATAATCCGAAATTGACAAACGCCGCGATGAAAACAATCGCTGCGATTGAAAATTTGGAACGTCTGGAAGTGATTCAATGTTCGTTCAATGACATCGGTGCGTTACAGTTCGCCAATATGAGTAAACTGCAAGTGCTGGACATTCGCGGTAACAATATCGGTAACATCGGTCTCCGTAAAGCCGCGTCGATGCCGAGTCTGCGGGCGTTGAAACATCGCAGTACGGCACTTAGTGACGATGCGATTGAAATTTTGTCCGAATGTAAAACGCTCGAAATTCTCGACATTGAAGATGCTGTTATCACAGCAGCGTCTGGAAAGTTTTTTCAGAATTTTCCGAACTTGAGCCAACTCGACTTGTTCCGTTGCAGTAACTTTTCAAATGATGGTGTTACCGAGATGGACGGGCTTAAGTTGACGCGATTACTGATGCGAGGTATGACAGTCAACGACGAAGTGATGCCGATTATCGCGAAGATGACAATGCTCAAAACACTCGTCCTACACGAGATGCCGTCAATTGGAGACGAAGGTATCGGACAACTATCAACGCTCAAAGACCTGCGAACGCTCGACATTTGGGCGATGGAAGGTGTAACGGACAAGTCGATAGAAGTGATATCGAAATTGCCGAATATCGACACGTTGTCGATTCGTGATACCGGTATCACCGACAGTTCAATCGACCTAATCCTGCAAATGCCGAAGTTGCAAAACCTGACGTTAAAAGGTAACACGGGGACGACATCGGACGGTATAAAGAAACTCGCCGCGAAAAAATTTAAGAAACTCGCAGCACAACCATAATGAAAAAGTTAATTGTTAATTGTAGAGTGTAGAGTTAGTCGAGCGAACTCACGGTTCTAACGGGAAGTTTTGGTCACTGACAAATTCTGTACCCTACAATTTTATATTTTTCACACTCATAAAACACTAACAGAATATAATCCCAACATGGCCCATCAATATATCAACCAACTTCGTGATACCGGACAGGTTGACAGCATTTATGTTATCAGTGACAAACAGTTACGTCCGAACAAAAACGGCAATTTATACTTGCAGTACATAGTTCGCGACAAGACCGGCTCAATGAGCGGGCGGCTTTGGAACATTACCGACACAGCGCAGTGTAACGTTGAAAATGGCGATTACGTTCGTGTTGTTGGTGCGGTGCAAAATTTTCAGGGTGCGTTGCAGTTGATAACGAAAAAAATTATTAAGGTTGACCCCGCGACGGTCAACGAAGAAGACTACGTAACCGCGTCGCACATCAACATTCCGCATTTGCGTTCGCGGCTCAAAGAACTAACGCGGACGATTAACGACCACGAATTGTTAAGTCTAGCCGACTGCATAATTCTAGACGAAGAACTGATGAAACAGTTCTGTATGACACCGGCGGGAGTCAAGTTGCACCACGCATACGAAGGCGGGTTGCTCGAACATACGGTAACGATGATGGAAGTTGCTGACCGCGTCGCGTCGCTCTATCCGATACTCAACCGCGACATGTTGTTGGTAGGAGTTTTCCTGCACGACATTGGGAAAATCCGCGAAATGACAAGCGGCAACGAGATGGTTTATACGTCACAAGGACAAATACTTGGTCATCCGTTTTTGGGCGTAGAAATTTTGTACGAGTATATTCAGAAGGTTGAACAGTTACTAGGTGAGCCATTCGATGCGGAAAAAGCGATGTTGCTAAAACATCTGCTAATCTCTCATCACGGTTCCTATGAAAACAACGCCGCACGCTTGCCGATGACATTAGAAGCAATCGCGTTACACTACATAGATTCGCTAGATTCAAAAATAGCCGAATTTTCAAAATACATAGCCGACGACCCCAACGTAGGGGCATCTTGGACAAACTACATACCGGGCATCGACAGAAAATTATACAAGTTTACGATGAACCGTGATAAGAAGGAAGAAGAGAAAAAGGGATAAGTATTTTCGTAGCGGTATGGAGTAGTAGAGTAACGGTTGTACAAGATTATAACCTTCCAACATTGTTGAAACGTACAGATGTTTCTATAAATACCACTCTTGTGATACCTGCTCGTAACCGAATTATGACTATTCTGAAGAATACTGCCCTTTCCCAATTTTTTTTGCAAGAGCAAAATTTGGAAATTGCAAATCACTCTTGACACTCATTCGGAAAAATGCAGCCGTATTTTTCATCCCGTTCTATCGAAAATCGCTCTCGAATTGGCATCAAAATCTGACGGTTTCAGTGCCTTTCAAAGATATTAGTTGAGACCTATGGGACACCACTACCTTGAAAAATCTACAATAACCAGTTATAATCTTATCTGGTTCGTTATCCTACTGTGTTGTCGGGTAACTTTTCTGTGACGGTTAGTTAACACTGTTACGGTAACATCACTAAACATTTATTCAGGAGTAACAACTATGACAAAACAAAAAGACGACAAACGTGCGAAAGTTATTGCGGCACTAAATGAAGCCCGCGCGATGGAGTTGCAAGCAATTTACCAGTATATGAATCATCACTATTCGCTCGACGATTGGGACTACGGAACGTTGGCGGTGAAGATGAAGAAAATCGCGATTGACGAAATGCGTCACGCTGAGCAATTCGCCGAACGCATTAAGGACATCAACGGTAATGCGGGTAGCGAACCGATAGGCAAGATCACTCACGGTCATACAATCGACAACTTATACCCGTTTGACGCGGCTGCCGAAGAGGATACTATCGAACGTTACAACGCTCTGATGATTGAGTGCCGTGAGAGTGGCGATTCGGTCAGTGCGACATTGTTTGAGAAAATTATCAACGAAGAACAAGACCACTTCAACTACTTCGACAATACCGCAACACACATCAAAGAACTCAAAACGTCATTCCTTGCGAAAGCGGCAGGAACGGCATCGGACGACTAATGTTTATTCGACAACATCGCAGTAGAGACGCACGGTTGTGTGTCTCTACGTATCATTATTCAAACGTATGAAACACGGTTACAATACCATTGCCGCCGCACTTGCGTCGCCGGTTGATTATCCGGCGTTGTTGGACTCGCTGCTCGACAGTGATTCGGTCGCGGTTGTGGCAGATGAATTTTTCGTTACTCAATACAGTTTGCTTGCGGAACTGATTCGTATTCCGTTTCAGCGAGGTATCGCGCATATCACGATTCTCGTAACAGATGCCGATTACCGTAAACATCACGATAAACTACGCGAAACTCTGAACAACGCCGGTTTGAACGAAGTTGATATACAACTTCATCACGCCGACAAACGCGAAAACTTATCGTTCCTAACAATCAGTGCTGATGGCGACGCGATTGGAATAAATCGGGTGTTGGTAGATGCCGACTACGTACTGCTGGTGCAAGAATTTGGTCGTCTGGATAAAGATGCTCACGAACGTTTCGCATTCTATCCCCGCTTCGCCGACGCAAACACAATAGAACGTAACAAGACTCAAAACAAAAAACATCAAAAACAGTTAGTACAGGAATCCGACAACGTAGCAAACGAATTAAGCATCGGTCTATTTCTGGAATACAAACGCGGCGCAAATAACCATTTCAGTTATGTCTGCCGACATAATGTAACAAGAACTCGCGTTTGAGAATGTATCACCTGCCAATGGTTAATGTGGTATAATGTTGTTCGCCGTCTCCGTCGGTTAAAACCGACGGCAATGAATAAATAACAAATAGCATTGCCGTCGGCTTCAGCCAACGGTGTATTGTTATCCAAAAAATTCACAACTCTATCCTTTATACTTACAATGCGTGTAATCCTTCTCGGTTCCGGTGAACGTCACGGGGTGTTGACTGCGGTTGAGCAGTTGCGTCCTGAAATTGACAAATACTGCGAGGTCGTACTGTCTGACTTTAGCGGCGAACGTGACCTTACAGACGTTGACGCTGACATAGTTATTACGTTCGGCGGTGATGGTTCGGTGTTGCGTGCCGCACATCAAATGGGTATGCGGCAACGACCGATGTTGACAGTGAATATGGGTACGCTTGGTTTTTTGTCAAACGTTCGGTCTGGCGAGTTGATTAGTATTCTGCAACAACCCGATTTGTTGTCGTGGCAAGTCACCGGGCATCTGCTCTTGCGTTGCCGTGTCTATCGCAAGAGCGGCGGCTCGGTGACAACGCTAGCGGATTCGATTTGCCTCAACGAAGTTATGATACAAGGCGGTACACCGTTCAAGATGAATCACATCGACCTGCTGATTGACGGCGAACAGATAACGACGTACAGTTGTGACGGGCTAATTTTAAGTACACCGGTAGGTTCAACCGCACACAACTTATCCGCCGGAGGTCCTATATTACGCAAAGATTTGAGCGTGGTAGTGTTGTCACCAATCAGCGCGCACACGTTAAGCCATCGTCCGGTAGTTGACTCGGCGGAAAGAATTTTTGAGTTAAAAACCCGCGACCCGTTCGCATACGTAGTAATTGACGGAACAGTGGTAACACAAATAATCCCGGAAGATACAGTATCAATCCAAAAAGCAAACGAAACATTCAAACTAATAACAATCCCAAATTGCACAGACTACAAAAAGTTACAAGAAAAATTGGGATGGTCTGGGTCGGCAGTTGTTAAGTAAAACAAACCGACGGAGACGGTTACCAATTTTCAACCGTGTTCGGTACAATTACCTGAATTTTTATTTTCGGGCACCTCTAATAACATCGAATTCTATCAAAAAAAAAAAACGCAATAGGGGGATGAATTTTTTCACACATTTCGGTTGCTGGTATTTTATTTTTCTCAGTTTTGACGGCAGATTTGTGCCGTCAAAACTGAGTATCTCCGCCCTAATTCACTCTTCCTAACTTTTTCAACGTCAAATAGCGGCTTATATTACTGCCCAAGTTCCTCATGCCTATCCA
>JAITST010000520.1 GCA_031287585.1 Planctomycetaceae bacterium
TTTCGTCTGACGATTCCGAATTAACGCTTCGTTCCGCATAAAGAAAAACAGAAACAATAGACAACATCACAACCAACAAACGGTAAGCCATCATCAAATTTCTGTGAATAAAATACGCTGTCCTGACCGAACAGCGTAATTGTAATCTGCTTTCTTCGCGTCTTCGTGGTGAAAACTATACGCAAACCTAAAACGCAACCGTTTCACCGCCGTCCGGCGAGCCCATCGCTCCCCAGACTCCAAACGGACTCGGACCCGATTTTACCGCCGCCGCGTTTTGGTCGCCGCAGTTGATTGTATCACTTACAAAACGTACCGCGCCGTCCATCATACCAGCGTTCACGCCGCCCGAATGATTACTGACCGGCGGAAATACTCCCCAACGGCTGTGATGTTGACTATCATTTGCATAAACACACATTGGCGAGTTTGGCGGTGTCAACGTTGTAAAACCAGCAGAACTCAACCAACCTACTGTCGCAATCAATCCACGCCAATTTCTGCCTGTGTCTTTATACGTGTCAGCAAAATTTGTGCGGCTTGTCATCGTTAATCCGGTCACACATTTCCCCGGTTTACCGTTCGCTGTGCCGTCCCAAATTCCAGTGAATATAGCGACATTACTTTTAACATTTGTCGAATTAGGAACATCGGGAGTTAAACATTCACTCACTCCAATCGTGTTACTCGAACCGTCCTGACAACTCGCAAACGTCTTTCCTACAATATCATTAGTTCCGTAATAAAACATTCCACGCTGGCAAACTTTATGGTTTTGTTCCGGCACGAGAACGTAATGTTGCGCCCAGCAACCGTCGCCCAACGAGAATACATAGTTATTGGGTTGCCAACCTTTGGTCGGTGATGATGTTACACCGTTGGACGGACATAAGGCGGAGGGAAACATATCTATCGCTTTCATAGTGTTTGTATCGTGCGGACAACTTAATGTACCATTGCTGTCGGCAATCGCTCCGTCGTATGCCTGTTGCAATTCGATGAACGGCATCAATTGGAAAAACGCACTTGCTGAAGCGTTGTATGTAAATTTGCCTTGTACCATGTCGCCGAGTGTTGGAAATCTTTGGCGAGCATCGTGAAAGTTGTGGCACGACAACGCAAGTTGTTTAACCTTGTTCGTACAAGCCATTCGTCTAGCGGCTTCTCGTGCCGCCTGAACTGCCGGCAGTAACAACGCAATCAATACACCGATAATTGCTATTACAACCAACAACTCAACAAGAGTGAACGCACCCGTGACACGTTTGTTACGTAAACTGCGCCCCCCCCCCCATTTTAACATTGTAAATCTCATTTAACGTTCCTTTCTAGTCGGATTTTAATATCCGCTGTTAACTATTGTTATCCTTGCGGATGTTGCCGCACCGTGCGGCAACGTTCCGTGAAACACAAATTTATTTCTCACCCGGCTTTTTTAGTTTCTCTTTTATTTTCTTTCCCAACTCAAACGTTTGGGCGAATTTTGTTCCTTGTACTACCTCGATTTCCAACGGTGTAGATGCGGCGTTTTCGTATTTTGTATCAACCAGATTGTATGAATTAGTTTCAGGTTGCGGGGCATACATATCATTCGGGTCGGGAGCGGGACCGCTCAGTTCGTTTTCAATTTTTTGCACTACGACCTTGTACTTACCCGCTGGCGCGCCTACATACTTGCCGTGTGTTTTGAAAACAACTACTCCCGACGAGTTAGTAGCACCGCCAACGCCCCAGGGATTTTGGTCAACCGGTTCGAGAAAAACCGTTGCTCCATCACACGGCTGACCGTCCTGAGTGAACGTTAAAACAACCGATTGCAGTTTGGGCAAATCATCAGGACGCGGTTCACTACAACCAACAAACGTAAAGCAAAATAACGCGAATAATACGCAATGCACGGTTTGCCGCAAGGGACTTCTCATAATGTTTTTCCTCTGGTATAATGTTGAAGTAGGTGGTATAACAAGCACGGTAGTTGTGCAGGTATGAAGTGATTCATTTTTCATACACCACATTGTACACTAAACCAAACGAATTGTCTTGTACTATTGCGACATTTTTTTGTACTATTACGACATTTTGGAATTTGATACAAGACCTTTTTAGGAGCAAACCCCAATGTCCACAAACATCAACGCCGAATTTGACTCCGTCCTGTTTCATACTAACGCCTCAACGTTTCTGGAACTTTACGACATAATCCCGAACCTCTTTTTCTACGTTAAAGATGTCAGACAACATTTCTTGTGGATGAATACGATGTTGCGTGAGTTGTTAGGTGAAACCGAGCCGACCGGTTTCTACAACAAGACGGACGCGGACTATTTTACGCCCGACCTCGTATTTTTGTACCAACGCGAGGACAATGAGGTCATAGCAAGCGGTCGTGCAATCATAAACCAACCGTGGTTCGTTCCGGCGTGTAATGAAAAACAGAGATGGTTCATATCGAGTAAGTTTCCGTTGCGAGACCGCGGCGGCGACATAGTAGCAATCGCGGGAATAATGCGGAATCTTGACCACGAGTACAAGTCAGTAAACCCGTTAGGCGAGATGAAAGCCGTACTAGATTACATCTTCACGCATTACAGCGAACGTATAACGCTGGAAGATTTGGCACAATTGGTATTCCTCTCGCCGCGTCAATTTGAACGTTATTTCCAAAAATTATTCAAAGTCTCCCCCAGTAACTTCATACTAAAATTCCGCACGGACATAGCAATGAAACGCCTGATAGAAAGCGAAGACTCAATAACCCAAATAGCAATCGCCTGCGGCTTCTACGACAACAGTTACCTAACAAGGCAACTAAAAAAAATGACCGGAATGACACCAATAAAATTTCGGACGGAATACGGGAAAAAGGAATAAGCGTGAACGGTCGCAAAATTATTTTCGCCATTTTCCCGCACACAGAGTTTTCCGCCTATTGACATAACCGCATAAACTGTTACAATTGCAGGACGGCGTTTGTGTTTTGCAGTTTTGCAGTTTTGCAAATGTCGTATGTCTTGTCTGGACTGCTTTTTGCACTGTTATAACTTACTTAATTACAACCCACAAGGGGAAATTTTATGGCTCCCGAAAACAATCTTTCTGGTAGAAATGCTGGCAGCGGCTCTGTTCCGTTGACGTTGTCTGAGAAATGTACTAAATTAGCGAACAACCTTTGGTGGACTTGGCACCCGGAGGTTATTGACCTGTTTCGGTCGCTCGACCCTAGCCAGTGGCGGCATATCGAAATTGAGAAAGAGCATGAGTTTAGTAAAAAACGCTTTATCAGTCATAACCCAATCGCGTTGCTGTCGCGAATCCAGCCGGAGGAACTCGAAAGCCGTGTCTCCGACCTCGTACTGAATACACGCATTGACCAGGCATATCGCCGAATGCAGGAATATGTAAACAATACGCCAGCGTGGGCACAACGTCACGTCGGTGTACTTGGCTCGAAAAAAGTCGCGTATTTCTCGCTTGAATTTGGTGTACACGAAGCGGTGCCGATTTACTCCGGCGGTCTCGGTGTGTTGGCTGGCGACCATATCAAAAGTGCGAGTGATTTGGGTGTGCCGCTTGTAGCGATTGGTCTGTTCTACGACCAAGGTTACTTCACGCAGGAACTCGACATCGACGGCTGGCAAGACCAGAAATATCACAAAACACGTGTCGATTACTTGCCGCTCGAAACGGTAAAGAACACTGCCGGGTCGAAACTCGTGAAGCGAACGGTCAAAGACGGTGACGCTGATACGTTAGTTGTTTCCATCAAAACACGGAGTAACACAATCCACGCGAAAGTTCGCAAAATGCAGGTTGGTCGTGTTGAGTTGTACTTGCTTGATACCGACCTCGAAGAAAATTCCGAAGAAGACCGTAGTTTAACGTCGCGGCTCTACGGCGGTGATAACCGTACACGTATCCGTCAGGAAATCGTCAGCGGAATCGGCGGCGTGAAGGCGTTGCGTGAAATCGGAATCCACCCCGGTGTTTTCCACCTGAACGAAGGTCATAACGCATTCGCCGCTCTCGAAGCGGTGCGGCAGATGATGGAAGAGGACGGTAAATCGTTTGATGACGCGGTAGCGGAAGTCGCGCAGCATACCGTTTTCACAACGCATACGCCGGTTCCCGCTGGTCATGACCGATTCAGTTCTGAACTAATTGAGGAACATTTGGGACAGTTACGTGACGAACTCGGTATCTCGCATCACCAACTGATGTCGCTCGGACGTGTTGACCCGAACAATAATGATGAACCGTTCTGTATGACGGTACTCGGACTGAAATTGTCCCGCTACGCAAACGCGGTCGCGTCGCTTCACGGCTATGTTAGCCGCAAGATGTGGCATTGTCTGTGGCCTGCACGGCAGGAAGACGAGGTGCCGATTGGTCATATAACGAACGGTGTTCACGTTCCGAGTTGGATGGCGTGGCAGATGAAGACATTGTTTGAACGAAATTTGCAGTCTGGCTGGTCGGACGAGCAGATGGACGAAGAGGCGTGGGCTGGCGTTCGTAAGATTGACAAGGGCGAGTTGTGGGAAACGCACAATGCTCTCAAAACGCTGCTCGTATCGTTCGTTCGCCGCCGCTTAAATCGTCAATGCCAACGTCGCGGTGAGTCGATGGCGGTTATTGATAAGACGTGGAACGTGCTTGACCCGCAGGTTTTGACAATCGGGTTCGGACGGCGTTTTGCGACGTACAAACGCGCGACGCTATTGTTGTCCGACATTGACCGGCTTGACAAACTTTGTAACAACCCGGAGAAACCAGTTCAGTTCATCTTCTCAGGCAAGGCGCATCCGGCGGACAATCCGGGTAAGGAATTTATCCAGATGGTTGCGAACCTGCGTAACGACCCGCGTTTTGCGAATCGGTTTGTGTTTGTCGAAGATTACGACATAAACGTTTGCCGACATATGGTACAAGGAGTTGACGTTTGGTTGAACAATCCGCGTCGTCCACTGGAAGCGTCCGGTACATCAGGTATGAAAGCGGTGCTGAACGGTGCGTTGAATTTGTCGATTCTCGACGGTTGGTGGGCGGAAGCATACGACGGAACAAACGGGTTTTCAATCGGACACGGAACGCAAAACGTTGACGACGCGAAAACGGACGCACGCGATGCCGAGTCGCTATTTGAAACACTTGAAAACGAGGTTATCCCGTGCTTCTATAAAGTTGACGAACACGGATTACCGGGTGATTGGGTTGAGAAAATGCAGAACTCGATAAGCACTTTGGCGTGGAGATTCAGTGCTAACAGAATGGTATCAGACTACGTAACAGAGGCATACTTACCGGCAGCGGGCGGTTGCAGTTGCAGGATGAAGCATTGATAGTTATCGTCACGTGCGGATGCAGACGAATAGACACGACTGTTCAAATGAGCGGTCGTGCTTCGATTTTAGATTGCAGATTTTAGATTTGAGTTAGGAATCTAGGTATTAAAACAAAATCTAAAATCATAAATCTAAAATCTAAAATCGAATGATTCTACACCCCCTCACGTCTCTTGAAAAATTTCTGGATATAGGTTACAATCTTCGCGTGTGCGTTTTTGTCAAGTTTATGTTGTTGATTTATCAATTGTTTTTTATTCAATACTATGCCAACCGAATCTGCCTACGGACACGGACCTTGGGAATATCGTTATGTTTGCAAAAGTTGCGGACACGCTGTACGTGCGCCCAAAAACAAATCGCCGTGTAGTCGTTGCGGCGGTGACTTTGGTACAAAAATTTCGTTACGTAAACTCTATCTTGAACCGGAACAGCCGTTGGAGGTTGTTGAAGTTGAGTATTTAGCGGAAAAATCGTGGATAGATTCGATTCGCGAATTTTTCGGATTTAAGGTTGAGCCGCGTATAGAAATTCGTAAGGAAAAGCGTCACCCGCCCAGACGTTGGCGTTGGCAGTCGCACGCTGAAGTCGAAGAAGAATCGGGAATTGTTCATCACGAAGAATTTTTGCAAGGTTCGTATGGAGAATGAACGTAGAGACCGAAATAGTATTTGCAGCGGCATGGATTAAAGTATAACGTTTTCTTCGCTATTCATTTGTATCAACGGGGTGACATAATGTAATCACTGGAAAAATGTTGATGACATACTTCGTTGCCAACATCAGACGAATATAGCGATGTCAAAAAACACGAAAAGTAAAGCCATTATGAGTAGCGAATAAACAACAAAATTGGCAACAAGCGACATAATGAAACTCTCATTGCGGCAGGAAAAATGGTAGAGCGACAGCCGATACCCTGTCAAACCTATCAAAATCAGCGGCACCAATGTACTACACGGTAACCACTCAACAGCAAAAACATTAAAAAGGAATAAGTAAATTGGAGTTAAATGTGTCAATAAACCTGAAAAAGCGAGCAATACCGCTATGCCTACTTCCACTTTGAAAGAAGCCCGCGTGATAAAAGAGAAAAAATAAACTCCGCCCGACAGACCAACAAGTAATATGAGGCATATAACGAACAACATCCATCCAAAATCAGATAACGTGTATGAATGCAGTTGTAGTATTGTGCTGTCAAGTATTACAAAAAGTAAAATTGGAAAAGATGATAGGAGAACACACAGATTGATTACAATTCCAGTAGCCAAATATCCGTGAACCTGAGTTCGGGGTGATAATGGAACCGCAGAAAAAAGTTCGTCGTTAGCATCCGTAAAATTTATAGTAGGAGCAAGAACAGACATTATGGTTCCGCAAAAAAACCACAAAAAACATAAAAAGTCAGTTCCGCCCCAAATTTTTCCGTCCATTTCGTATTCGTTTGGGTCAACAACAAGGGAGATTATAATTGAAACGATTGCCGATAGTAACCCGATTATAAAAATAACATAGAACGGCAAACGCCGATTCCATCGCCGCAGGTCGCGTACCATAATTGGATTTGCGTTATCCCAATAGGATTCAATAAAAGTTTTAAGGCGGCGAAACATAGATATTTATTGATATTAGTTTGTTTGGAAACTACAAAATCACATCGCGGTACCGTTTGGTTCAACGCCCCCGCGAACGTTCCCTAAAAACTCGTCATCTTCCTAAATTCGCTCATCCGTTGTTCTACTGTATCGCGGTTTAGTTGTTCCAATTGTTCTATGCTAAAACCTTCTACCGCGGCGGCGGCTACTATTGCTCCGTAGGCGAGCGAGCGTTTTATCGTTTCGGGGTCGGTGTTTCCTACCGATGCTATGTAGCCCAACATCGCTCCGGCGAAACTGTCGCCCGCTCCCGTTGGGTCAACCAGATTTTCCGTCGGAAACGCCGGCACTATGTACGTCTCGTATTCCGCAAAGAAAAACGCTCCATGTTCGCCCTTCTTCACTATCACGAATTTCGGTCCCATCGTTAGTAACTTACGTCCGGCTGTCACCGTGTTCGCCTCTCCAGTCAGCATTTTCGCCTCACTGTCGTTGAGTACCAATCCGTCAATACGTTTCATCAGCCGCAACAACTCGTCGTGTTCGATATTTATCCACAGATTCATAGTATCGGCGATGACGAGTTCGGGACCGAGCAACTGGTCAACAACTTCGTGTTGCGTTTTCGTCGAACCGTTCGCGAGCAACACATATTTCGCGCGACGAAACTTATCGGGCAACTTCGGTTGGAAGTCGCCGAGGACATTCAGTTGTGTGTCGAGTGTTTCGCGGTCGTTCATATTTTCTAGGTACTTTCCAGACCAGCGAAACGTTTTACCATCCTTTACAATTTCGATACCGCTAACGTCGATACCGCGTTTTTCAAGCCGCTGCGTATGCGACTTCTCCCAGTCGCCGCCGACAACCGCGACAACTTGTACCGGATGAAAAAACGCCGCCGCAACTGACGCGAACGTAGCACTGCCGCCGAGAATGTTGTCACGACTGGTAGTAGGTGTTTCAATAGTATCAAAGGCAACTGAGCCGACAATTAATAATGACATTTGTTAGTTAAAATATTAAATGGTTAAAGGTGAGGATTGGTATTTTAGATTTTAATACACTCGCACCGTGTCGGCGAGAACGTTTGTACTACAACAAATCTAAATCTAAAATCGTAAACCTGAAATAACTCCACCGCGTTTACAAATACTTCATATTTATCATCCACAGCCGCAACAACTCCGACCACGTTTCCGTTCCGACGTTGCCGCGTGCGAGACCGACTCCGTGTTGACCACGCCGATAGATGTGCATCTCGGCTGGTACTTTGTTTTGACGTAACGCCAGATAAAACGAAACCGCGTTCTCCGCCGGAACTGCCGAGTCTTCGTCGGTTTGGAATATGAACGACGGCGGTGTTTTTTCGGTTACACGGCGATGACTCGCGTAACGGTCAATCAACTCTTGCGGCGGGTTTTCGCCAATGAGATTCTTCATACTTCCACCGTGACAATACGGCTCACCAAACGCGATAACCGGATAACACAGTATCAGAAAATCTGGACGACTACTAACCTTGTCAACCGGGTCGGCAGCGTTGGGGTCGCCTTCGTCGAACAGCGTGCCGGTCGTTGACGTTAGATGGCCGCCAGCGGAAAAACCGATGACACCAATTTTCGATGCGTTAATCTCCCAGTCAGCCGCATTCGCCCGCACAGTCCGAATCGCCCGCAACGCATCCATCAACGGATACGGATGTTGGTAACCTTTTCCGTTATGACGGTATTCCAAAATGAACGCCGCCACTCCGAGCGAATTGAACCACTCCGCGATTTTCTTTCCCTCGTGATCCATCGCGAGACCACCGTAACCGCCGCCGGGACAAATGACAACCGCACAATCGGTTTTCGTTTCGCCTTGCGGCAGAAAGATTGTAATTTGCGGCTTGTCCTTCGCCTCAATACCGAGTGCGCCGGGAGCACCGTCAGCCCAAAGAAGTTTGACAGTACCCGAAGCGGGTTTGTTGGTAACGGGCTTGTCAGCAACAGGTGTCTTATCATCCGCAGGTTTGTCGTCTGCATAGAGCGTTACAGCACCAATAAATAAAAGACCACAACAAAACAGAGTTAGCGTAATTCGGTTCATAGTTTTGAAAATAAGTTTGAGGTTAAACTAGGGGGAGTGAGTTGCGGACATTCCGTCCACAGACAAGAAGTATAACAAAGTCAGAAAACAGTTTCCAGTGGGGTAAAAAAATTTTCACGAACAATTAAAAAAATTTTTTTCTTCGTGCCACCGTGTATTCGTGGTAAAAAAGTCCGTGAACGGTTATAAAAATTAGTAATGGTTTGAGAAAAAATTGAGGGTGGGGTTGCAAATGCTTGGAAATGTCGCTAGAATGGTAGCATTGAATCGGATGTGTCGGTTCTCATCGCTGAAACTGGTGATGATTGTATTTTTACTTTTATGATTTTAATAGGGCTTAACACTAATGAGCGACGAACTTTTTGATGTGAACAAATTAAGCGAGCAATGCGGCGGCAGTAACGCGGTCGTTATGATGGTTTTGGAAGAATTTCAAAACCAGACACCAATTGATGTTTCAGGAATAGATACTGCACTGCAAGCAGGCGACGTTGATGCCGCGTCGAAGGTTGCGCACAGTTTGAAGGGGGCATCGGGAACGATGGGAGCGATGATGCTGCACGGGCTAAGTGCGGAAGTCGAAGCGGCATGCCGTCACGATAAAGATATTGAGAAAGCAAATTCACTGTTTCCAAAACTCAAGGAAGTAGCGCAACAAACCCTCGACGCAATTCCAACAGTAATGGCGAAATTTTCGTAGATGGGTGCTTTTACGAGTGAATGACTTTGGTTGCGACGATGTAGCGGTGGTGGTTGTTTGGCTACCACTGCTGTTTCGTTTGTCGTTCTTGTTACGTACATAACTCGCTTAGTACGGTGTAGTGTGTTTCTACAATAAACTCTTAAAAATTGTGAACAATGAAACAAAAAATTCTAGGTCTTGATATTGGTGCCAATTCTATTGGCTGGGCTTTACTCGAAGTTCCCAAAGAGAACAAGCAATCCGAATTACTGGGTAGTATCCCGTAGCCACTTAAAAACTGGTATTTTCTAATTTTATTGGATGTGTTATATCTTGGCAACTTCTAAAAACCCCCCTTGTCCCACGCCGAAAAAGTGATAAAATACTCCGCATGTATTTTTTGTCCGCATTTTTCATCCATTTACCAACAGGGCACCTCTAATAACACTAAATTCTAAAAAAAAAACGCAATAGGGGAATGAATTTTTTTAAGCATTTCGGTTGCGGATATTCTATTTTTCTCCGTTTTGACGGCTGATTTGTGCCGTCCGAACGGAGTATCTCCCCGCTAATCCACTCTGCCCAACTTTTTCAAACTCAAATACCGACTTATATTACTGGCTAAATTCCTCATGCCTATCCAAAACTTCGCCCTCGCAAAGCCGATACTTCGCAGCGTCTCGTCTTTCATCTGCATCTTTTGTTCCCCAAAAATGTGTTCCATCCGGCAACGTACCTTACTTTTTGTACGATTACTCGCCTTCTGTTCTTCCGTCAATGGATGATTACGATAACCCTTCTCGCATATCTGCTATTCATAAACCCGTTGCAATATTTCCGTTATAATATCATTGCCGCTGTAAGCCGAGTCCGCATACGCTTGCTCACAACCCAGACGCGGCTGTTCCGGCAACACATCCAAATACGGCACACTATCGTGAACCTTCGCGGTCATCACGCCGTAACCCCAAATCAACTTCCAAATCGCGTCAACTCACGGATGGTCTTTGTAACCGAAAACGACTCATCGCCCTTCTTCGCCCAACTCGCATTTTAATCGTGTTCGGTATTTACTGTTTTTGGGGATGATCGTGGTTGTCGAGTTTCCGCTTTTGGCGGATTCTCTGAATCAGTATCGGGTGTAGAAATTTCGGCTGGTTGTTGTGGGTTTGTTTGTGTTTGTGGCTTATTGAAATTTTGCTGTTGATGATTAGTACGAGGGAACACTATGCCTATTTGTGTTTTAATGATTTTCACATCCTTATCAACATCTTTGATTTTATCCAGTATCTTTTTTTGATTACTTTCGATACTAGCAATTATTTCATTCATTTTGTTTTCGACTTCGCTTTTCAAGTTTGTGATACTTAGAAGAATCGAATCCATCTTTGGTTTCACTTCTTTTTGTAATTCAGTTTTTAATTCATCAATTTCTTTTGATAAGTTACCTGTTCCGCTCTCAACATTGCTGATACTCGTTGACAACGTTTCAATTTTATTTGCCAACTCACTTAATTGATTTTCAACGGTATTATCCGGTGGTTTGACAGCATTACCATAACGATAACCGATGAAGCCAACGGCTACAATGAGTAGTATGAATAAAAAAGGCAATAACGGATGAACGCTTTTTCCATTCTCGTCCAATACAGCGTTGTCGTCAGAATAGAATTTCAAAATATACTCGTCCGGCTCGCCGACGGGATGCCAGATTGTTCCGACAACGAGATAGCGTCTCCCTTCGATTTCCTTACGAAAAAGTGAGGAATTCGTTTTCGGATATTCCTTTTCTATCTGCTGAACAATTTCTTCGACGGTTGCCGTATTGAAGTTGTTCACGTTTATTTCCCAATGAACCGCATACTCACGTGTCGAACGATTGTAGTTACATTTTGCAACTGCGGTCAAAAGTTTTTGTGTGTTTGTGCTGGACATTGTTATCTCCTTATTTAGTGTTCAATGGGTAATCTTTTATCGGGAGGGCTTTTTTGCCGTAATACTGGAATCGAAGTTTCTTTTGCTTTGCTGTCTGTTCGATTTTATCTTTCGGTGTTTCACCCGGAAACGGTTCATTGAGTAAAATGAGTTCTCTATTATCTTTCCCGTTTGGATTGCGCTGAGATTCATCATCGAAAAACTTATCAATACATTTTTCGAGTTTACGATTAACTTCATCAAGATTTTTTCCTTGAATCGTAATGGTGTTACCTTTTTGTATTACATCGCAAAAATCCAGAACGTTAAAAGCCGTTCCGTCAGCGTTTGTATCGCGAATAAGAATCAGTTTACTCTCTTTGACTCTCAATATCTCTGCTTTCTCCTTTTCCAACCGTTCTTTTTCTTTACGTGCCGCCTCTTCCTTCTTGCGTTCTTCTTCCTTCAGGCGTTTCAGTTTTTCTTTTGCTTCCTCTTCCTCCACCTCTTTCAATTTTCGTTCGAGACGTTCCTGCTCTTTTTTTGCCGCTTCTTCATTCTGACGTTCCTCCGCAATTTTTTTATCCAAGCGTTCTTGTTCCAATGGTTTCGCTATTTCCGGTCCATTATTTATCGATGAGGATTGCTCGAGCGCATTGTAAGTAAGGTATCCTGCGTATGCACCAGCGGCAAGTCCAAGAGCGATTCCCACTCTCGCCCCATACATTGCTCCCGTCGTTGCTCCTGCGGGACCGCCGATTGCGGAACCAATTACGGCTCCGGCGGCGGTACAAGCAACAGCAACTGCAACACAAGTCACTACTCCAACTACCGTTGCAATAGCAGCCCGATGCTCTTGCAAAAATTTCATTGGGGCATCGAATATACCGCCAAACAGTATAGCGGAATCGCTTAACCCATCGAACATACCGAAAACGGTACTAAATGTATCAATTGTTAGTAAGTCAAACATTGTTGTAACCTTTCATTTGAGATTTATTGAAATATAAAATATAACTGTTCATGGATTTTTTCTTCGCCCTGAAAAGAGGCAAAGGATAATACTTTTACCGTAAGCAGTTACATTGAAACCGTACTACTTTCTCTCGAGTCCGAGTACTTGCGCGATAAAATTTTTAAGCCGCTCCACCACCCAATGCCTTGTTTCTTTGAGCCGCTTCAAAAGCAAACGCCAGTCTATCGGTGGTTCACATCCACCGCGAAGTCCTTCTATCTCACCGATTCGTTTCAAGACAGCAAGAATTCTCTCACTCTCGCTCGCATCCTCATCAGTAGTGGATAGGTAAAAACAATTTTTCTCTCGGCTATGAACGCTATTGTCGAATACGGGTTTGCCGTTTGAGTCGGTATAAACATTTCCATAGCGTGTTCTCAAAGATTCATGTGCCTTATCAAACCATTCACCGGCTTCTTTATCAGTTACAATTTTGAGGTCTCTATGTGTTAGCACAAAGAGTATCGGAACAATATCGCACTGATTATTCCCGCGTGCTTTCGGCATTACATCGGCAATAGCACCAACAAGTTTCACCTCATCATTTAGTCTTTCTCTATCTTTTGGGGTAGGTTTATTATTGGACTGAGTTGGGTCTAAAACAAAAACAAAATAATCACATTTTGAAATAATCTTTTTCGCTTCTTTTTCCTCCGGTGACCCGCTAACTTTCGCCTTTGTCCAAAGGTCTCTCGTCTTTTCTCCTACAACATCGTGAAAACAAAATTTTATCTGATCAGATTGGGAAAGTTTAGAAAACAAGAGCAAACCACTCTTTCTTTCTGGATGAAAAATGTCATTTTGCACCTTAAAAACAATGTCGTCTTCCACCGACGTACTAATATTGCGATCTTCTTGCGATACTCCTTTTTCGATAGTTTTCTTCCATGCATTGTATATGGCTTCTCTCACTTTGGTGACTAAATCTGGTGTCCCGAATTTTTCCAGAAGAGACAGCGTTTTTGCGTGTTGCTGCGCAAATTCCTCACGCGTAACAGCCGTTTTTCCATTTAGTTTCTGCGTTATTTCCTCATACCAAGCATGGGTCGCGCTGTCAACGAAAGCAAATTTGGATTTATCTTTTGTCCGCAAAAGAGACACCATGCGGTAAAGAAAACTCGTTTTCCCTGCCGCCGTGTTACCATAAAATCCGATTTTGATAGTTTTAGTCATTGGTTGTCTTTCTCGGTTATATTTGCATTGCGAATGGATGAAGATTGTTCTTTTATCAATTCCTCAAGGTCACTCCTATTTTGTTCTGTCAGACCTTCTAATGTAATATGTATTTCCGCATTGGGGTTTTTATCAGATAAATCTTTTATGGCAGCAACCACTCTGGCAGCAACCGCTGGTCCTGGTCTAAAGAATTGTTTACCGCTTTCTTGACCATCTTTTTTTGTAGTCAAAATAAAGTCAAATTTACCATCTAATCTACTGATTGTAAAATCAATGCGGTCTTTTACTGGTGGTGCATCATCTTCCCAATCATCATCGTCGTCCCGACTCGGTTCACTCGGTGTTTGTGGTACAACATCTTTAGTCGGCGGCACTGGTTTCTCTGTAACATTGCTATCGTTATTGTCGGCGGGTACTTTATTATCTGCGGTTTTGTCCACTTGCTCCGGCTTACTATCTTTTTTATCATTTTCCGGTAGTTCCGCACCACCACCTTTTCCACTAACACATGAACTCATAAGCAGGAACGTTATTGTCATCAGTGAAATACACAAGACTGTAACACCAAACCAATTATTTTTAAGCGTTTTATTTTTCGGTATGAAAGAATCAAAAAACCATACGCCTAAAAACGAAGCAAGTAACGCTGCCGCAAAACAAGCAAGCAACGAATAACCCGGTTCAATGAGCCAGCCGAATAACCATTTCAGTATAGATTGTATCATTTGTTCCCTTCCTCTTTTTTGTTACTTTTCCACTCAACGGGAACGTTAATTAAACGCTGTATTTTTCTATTTCCCTCATCTTTAATCCCCCATTTTTCCTTAATTTTTTCCATCACATCATTTGTCCAACGAAAATCGTCATCATCTTTTTTTGAACATAAATAGAAAAAGATAATATCTTCGTCCGTGTACTTGTTTTCCAATATCAACTTGTTGTAGTCCTTATCAGACGTAATATCAAATTCTTTCAGATATTCGTCCTCTGATTTGGCTTTGGGATTAATAAGTGATAGTTTCAGCGGGTCTTTATCTGGATGACAATAAAAATAATACGCCGAAACCGGACTTTGTACATTTAACCTTGTTTGGTCGTAATTGGCGAAGGCACTCAAAATGAGCATCAGACCAAGTACACAAATCGAGATGTCACAAAGCGGAATAAATCGGGCGATGATACCTTTAATCATTGTTCTACCTCTTGTTCTTAATTTTGATTAACCTGTTCACGTTTATGAATGATGCTTCCTAAGCATTGGAGTAAGAACAAATTCAGCACCAACCAAATCATCCCGCTTAATGTAGTTGAAAGGGCTGGGGCGAATTTCACCACTATACTGTTTGGGTCAACTGTGTTACCAATCGAACCGAGTGTATTCATTAAGGAGAGAACTGTTCCGCCTAATCCCATCAAGGGAAGTGTTTCGCAGCCAACGGCAATCCAATCCCGCCTTTTTGCGAGTTGAGGCGTTCTCAAATTTTTTTCATCTTTGATACACCAGACACACCAAACAGATAAAGAAATACCCCAGCCATAAATAATATAATCAATAAACGATGTGCTTACCGTTTTGAAATAGAAACTCAAACCGTCAAGAATGCTATTTGAGTTAGCGTTATTTTGAGGGGTGTCATTCTTGGCGGTATCAGAATCTTTCTTTTCCGGTTTTTCTTTTGCCGTTCCAAAATTTACTGATTTTTCAAACGAAGTCGTTGAAAGCGTTTCGTGTTTACTGCTTCCAGTAGAGAGAACGAGGGCAATGGCTATGAAGGACGCAATAATTATTCCCTTGCCATATCGGGCAAATCTTTGATTTCCGATAGATTCATTTTGTATTCTCTCTGCGATATTTTTTGGGCTATCCAAAATATCTGCCGTCTTTTCTGAACGTGAAGTCATTGGTAGTTTTTGAGGTTCGGATGTGAAAAGTTTATCCGAGGGCGACAGAAAAAACCGCTCAAGACAGGAGCGGTGCGTTCAATAGATAGGTCTCTTCCCTCTGTCCAAGGAGGCGCGCTAAAGCATAATGAAAGCATAACGCAGAAGATGCCCATTGGTAGTGCGCAGACGCTCCCTAGCGGGAGCCACGCAGTATCCACTACCATTGGCAATCTTCACATCGGCGAACCGTTTGGACAGTGAAGTCAACCAATCCGTCTATTGACGGCTATTGAATTGCTGACGTACTCGATTATTATTCCCTGAAACGTAGTTCAGGATACTATGTAATCTCAAAACGGAGAAATCTCCGTAGTCCTATCTAAAATAAAACTTGTAGCATTATATCACAACTTGCAAAAAAAGAATACCCCCCGTCGAAAAAATTTAGAAAATTTCGGGTGCGTAAAAATAAGCGGGGAATTTTACATTTGACTAAATGCAATTTTTCACCACGAAGGCACGAAGAAAGAAAAAGAATTTCTTATTTTAGATTTTAGATTGCAGATTTT
>JAITST010000536.1 GCA_031287585.1 Planctomycetaceae bacterium
GACATTGCTTGCCGCTTCGATTTGATTCGCCGAAAACAACTTTGGATTCGGCTTGTCATCATATTGAGTACGTTTTACGCTGTGCTGTATTGTTCCGGTTTGGTCGGGCGAATTGTAAAACAGATTTATCATCAGGTTTATATGGACTACATTGTCGGTCCGGTTGCCGGCTATCTGGCTACCGGGACATTTAGTTGGCGGATACTCATTGCGCCGGCACTCGCGGCGGTTATTATCACAATCCTTTTATACATCGCTGTAAAACAGCGGAGGAAAAAATTATGAAAAACACGTTATCTACACCCGCGTCACAACAACTATCGAATGAACCTTGGTGGAAATTCGGTTTGACAACGTGGCTGCTGTTGGGCGGTGTCGTTTTGTTGAGCGGCGGATTTTTGCTGAACTCGCACATTATGGACTCGCTCTTTTTGGGGCTTTTCAATTTAGTTGACTTCCGCACATGGGCTTGGTGGTACTTTCTCTGCCTTATCGCGGTTGTCGCGTTTTCTGTTCGATGGTTTTTGCTTTATCAAACATACATCAACGACGACTTCGACCAACAAGATATGGATGAAGTGAAATGGTTTTGTTATTTTTCAGGCACAATCACATTGATTTTTGCGGTCTTCATTTTTTTACATCGGTTTTCATTCTTGAATTTATTTTACGACCCGTTATACTTCTGGCTCGGACAAGGAGCGTTTTCGTTTTTAGCACTACTTGCCTTCACTGCGATTTTCGTGGTAATTGGATTGATAGCGTTTTTAGCGTGGGGCTGGATTAGCAAATTACAGGGAAGATGAGATGATAACCAAACAAACAATCATTGCCTTTGGAATTATTGTATTAGTTTCGTTCAGCAAGACACTACTTGCATCGGAAGCCCCGTTGCCATCCAAAAACGGACAACTAGAACTGTTAAGCAAAGCCGAAGTGTCTAAAATTTCTACACGTGATATTACCAAAGCGGCGGAGACGGAATCACAAAAACACGCCGACGACGGTTATCTTGCTAATCCGAGTGCGGTGGATTGTTTCGATGCGTTGGGTTATAGATACAGCGGCGGACGTTATGATAATGAATTGATTCGTTTTCGTTTGAGATGTCCGCCTAAAATTGTTCCCGGCAAACGGTATCCTCTTATTGTTTGGTTTCACGGAAAAGGTGAGAGCGGTGACGATAACGAACGACAACTTGCACATCTCCAATATACGCTTCCGTTTTTAACCGGTACGAAATCGCTTGACTTTTTTATGCTCGTTACGCAATGTCCGAAAGATAATCCTTATTGGGACACTTCGATTTCTACCGAAGGAAAAGGCGATGCACCCTTTACGATTGCAACGGAGATTTTTGAACGTGTTCTTGAAGAGTACCCGATTGATAAGAAACGAATATCGACATTCGGTCAATGCAGCGGTGCAGTCGGTTCGACGGGCTTGATACAAAAATATCCTCAATTGGTCTCGGCTGTTGTCTATATTTCCTCGCCGCCGCCGACAGCGTTGATGGTTACAGATGTTTCCATTTCCGTGTTCAACTGTACCGACGATGGGATGGTTCCAATTCAACCGATGCGAAATTATGTCGCGGGAATAAATAACGCGGGCGGTAACGCTCACTTAACGGAAATAGAAGCGTCATCGCACGACGCGTGGACTCCGGCGTTGTCGCAATATAAAGTGATTGCATGGATGATAACGCAAAAGAAAAATTCGCTAATATCGCCTCCGCCGGGGATCGTTGTTGAACAGTTGTCATGGTCACAGGTTTTTATGTATTTTGGTATCCCCATATTTTGTTTGTTTTCGCTTCTTGTTATCCGATTATACCGTAGCCGGTATGGGCGGTAGCCTTCGGCATCTGTTTGACCGCAGTCTCGTTGGACTGCTAACGTAAACAAGGACGCAATTTTCAACTGTTGTGAGCATAAAGAAACGAAAATGAAATTCAATCGCAGCCAACGATTAAAAAAGACACCTGTTAAATGTGTTTGGGCTTTTGTCTGTTTCTGGATGTTCGCCTTTGTAGTTATTGGCGGACGATGTTGTTACGATTTGAAAGTATATTTTCTCGGCGATACATTGGTTTACTGCGTTATGTCGCAGAGCGGTTACGATTATTTGTTACATCTGCCGGAAGGATACACGGATTTCGGAGAGCCAAGACCGTTATTGATTTACCTGCACGGAGCGGGCGAAACCGGAAAAGACGTTAGAAAATTAAAACAGCACGACCTTGTACGTTACGTCAAAGGAAACGTTACCGCGAATGATTTTCCATTTATAGTAGTAAGTCCGATGACACCGCGTCACGGTTGGCAACCCAAACAGGTAGTACGATTACTGGACGAGATATTAGACGACACGGGAAAACGCTGGAACATTGACAAGTCGAAAATTTATTTAACGGGAATGAGTATGGGCGGTTTCGGTACATTCTCTACCGCCTGCGAATACCCGAAACGTTTTGCCGCGATTATTCCGGTTGCGGGCGGCGGCGAAGTTGAAAAGGCGGGACGACTAAAAGACGTTCCAACGTGGGCGTTTCACGGTAACGCGGATGAGGTCGTCGCTTATGAATGTTCGTCAATAATGATACAAGCAATGCAAGACATCGGTTGCCGCGAAGCAAAACTGACAACCATCGAAGGCGCGGGACACGGAATTATGAGTGACGTGTATTCAAAACCGAAAATATATCGATGGCTGTTGGAAAAGAGAAAGTGAGTTATTATAGCGAATTTTTGGAAAGTGATGCAAGTGTTCACAAACACTTACTTCACTAAAACTGTAAACGAAATGAGAAATAAATGGTGTTGCGCACGGAGGTCACAGAGGCGAAAAAATTTGTTGTCATCGTCGTTTTGCCATCATGACCATTCTTTGTGTCTTCGGTATCGCCACGAGGTTTGGTTTGGCTTGTAAGTTGAGAGGAACTTACCGTGAGAATTGTTTGAGTGGCACGTAGTTAGATGACGCTTTTGTTGGGTAAGCGGCAGGGGGGAGAATCGTCGAGCGAACACGCAAGCCGTAATGTGAATAACGTACAGTATTATGAATTTACTGGCGGTTCGGTCTCGTGAAGATGGCGAATGCTCGGATGATTCGGTATGCCGACGACTTCGTTATAATGGCGAAGTCAACGTCCGTTCAAGTTGCCTGAAGGGACGAATTGGTAACAACTGGTGTACAAAACGCTGGGAGTGTACCAAATAAAAATGACTAACCGTGAATGCTAAAAATGAGTACATCAATGGAAGCCGGATGTGGGAAATCTGTAAGTCCGGTTTGAAGAGGGGCAAGGAATGCCTCGCCTACTCGAATG
>JAITST010000546.1 GCA_031287585.1 Planctomycetaceae bacterium
CGACAAAAACCGGAGTTGGTGAAAATCGGCAGCGCAATTCGTGAGATTTTGCCGTCCACGTTTTATATGCGCAAAGACGGTAAAATTTTCATCGGGGACGATGCTGATGAAATGCAGGATAAAGACCCCGTAGGTTATGTTACGGCGGTGAAAAAGGACATTCACAAGGATGGTTTTCTGCCAATGGATAAAGAACGGCAAATCGGGCGGGTTGAATTGGTGTCGCATTTGTTCCGGCACATTCGGGAATTTGTGAAAAAGAATGTTCCTCATTTTCGGGACAAAGACATTGACGAATGTATCCTAACCGTGCCGGTGATTTTTTCTCCTCCGCAAAGAGAGGCGATTCGGCGGGCGGCGGAAATGGGCGGCTTTCAAAAAGTTCTGCGCCCTATCGAAGAACCTGTGGCAGCAGCGAAAGCGTATCTTTTTGAAACGAAACATCAGGGGATTGATTCGGTTGTCGTCTGCGACATCGGCGGCGGCACGACTGATTTTGCCGTTGTTAAACGGCACGGCGACCTCTTGTTGCCCGTATCGGAAGTACCGACGGGCGGCGTTCGGCTCGGCGGCGATGACCTCGATGAACGTGTTATCGAATACGTTGAGAAAAAAGATCCAGATAAAGAACAACATCAAAGTCTCTGGCAAAGGGTTTGGAACTGGCGAAATTCGTACAAATCGAAAATACGGTCATTCAAGGAGACACTGTCCCGAAAATCGGAAGACGAGAAGTTTGAGTGTCGGGTCAATGGCAAACAGTTATCTTTTCCGAGGACGTGGTTAGACGAGTGTGTGAATCAGTTTGCGCAAGAATTGTGTGATGAATTGGAGGAGTATCTGAAAATGGTACACGAAAAACTCGGCAAGGATAATGTGCCGATACTCCTTGCCGGCGGTTCATCGAAACTGCACGGATTGGAAGACAAAATCAAAGCGATTGCCGGGAAGTCCGAAGTCCTGACTTGGCAGAACAGCGATTACGCTATTGTACTTGGAGCGGCATTGGAAGGTGCGCCAACCGTTACCAAAACCGCGCCCGCATTAAAGAATGTTTCGGCGGTACTCTCGTAGACAGACAAGGATTACGATTTAGACCTTTCGGCATTTCTGCTCGATGCCAACGGTAAAGTCCGCAGCGATAAGGATATTGTTTATTACGGTAATACGAAGTCAGATTGCAAGAGCGTCCGGCACAGCGGGGATGAACTGGGAGATACGGCGGATTCTGATGAGGAAATTTCGATTGCCCTGCAAAAGTTGCCGACAGCGATAGAGCGTATTGTCTTTGTGATAACGTTGGCAGATCAACCGTTCGCAAAACTCAATAATGCGGAGGTAAAACTTGTCGATACGATTACGGATGCAGAAATCGCCCGGTATGAATTGAAACAGGGCAAGTCGTCGAGTACGTTCATCTTCGGCGAATTGGTACGCAGCGGTAATCATTGGACGTTTAATGAACTCTTTCAACGAAGTGAAGAAACGTTGGCAACAATAGCGAAGGAGTACGGGATTGGAGCGTTTGTCGAAAAAGGAGAGAACGAGTCAAACACTACTCCCCCAAAAGTACTGCCACAATATACTGTTGAAAATGTCCGTCCTTGCGAAGGTACCGTATCTGCGGAGGAGGAAAGAGTACCCAAAAATCCGGCTCCCGCGTTGCTGATTGATACGCTTTTCACTGCCGTGGAAAGAGGCGATATACGGGCTGCAAAGGCATGTATCGAAACAGGGGTTGATGTAAATTACCGTTCCCCGGGTAAGGGTACACCGATTCATTGTGCTGTACAAAGTGCTGTACAAAAAGACATGGTTGAATATCTGATTTCCATAGGAGCCAACGTCAATGCAAAGAAAAATGCAATGAAATACGATGTAACGCCGCCGTCATTAACACCCGCAAGCACTGACTACTTCTTGCAGTTGCGCGAGAACACCGGCGGTAACCGTGACTTCTTGCGGGTGCCGATTGCGGCTGTAACCGTAAAAGACGGTTTGCTGACCTTTCACGCGATTGTAAGCGGTACGACTGGTGTCGGCGGTCATTCGTTATCAAACTCAATCATCTACGGTTGCGCGTTAGTATTCGCGCCGACTCTCGAAAACGAAATCGACGACCTAACCAGAGACGTAGTTTGGTCTGTTGGTTATTTTGACGCAAACCAGCAACTTGTTTCCAATACGTCCGCTCAAATTGCTATAACATTCACACTCAACTTAAACTCCGATGCCTGATAATATCCGCTATATTCAACACGCCGAGCCGCTCACGCCGGAAGTTGCGAATCGTCCGCTCAAAGACATTGTGCAGCGGCTGTCGCAGGTTTCTAATAAACTCGATAGTTACACCGACTACGCGAACAACACTTTGTACGACCAGCCGCTTGAAGAAGCGGTGACAGTTGGTTGTCCGGTTTATTTTAATACGCTCACCGGTAAGTTTTGCCGTGCGAGAGCGTCAAGTCACGTTGACAATGTTGAGTTTGTCCCCGACCCTTGCGCTTACGTGCTGGGTATCGTTGCGCGTAAAAGCAGCGAGGGAATCGGTAACATTGTGGTACAAGGAGTAGTAGAGATAGACTTCGAGGAAGGCGGCAATCAAGACGCGATGGCGGATTACGCGACACTCGGAATCCGTTACTTGTCCGCGGCGCAGGCAGGACGGCTGGTTGCCGCGAAGCCGCCAATATCCATTCCGGTAGCGTTCGTGCTGGCGGCGGATACCGCGCACGGGAAGGCGACAGTTGCGGTATCAGTGTCACTCGAACACATCTTAACCGGTCACAAACACTACCGCTGGCAACTGAAATCGGCACCCGCCGGTTCTTGTGCCGCGGACAGCAGTGAGATAACCGCAGCGGATACCCAACTGGAAGGATGGTTGCCCGCGTCCGCGTTCAGCGGCGCGCCGACAGACGCTGTTTTCGGTTACAACATCGCGCAGTCTGAATTTCGCGAATACTTCCCCGCCGTCTCGTCGGAACTTATCCATCTGTTCTGGCAGCAGCACTCACCTGACCTTGTACCGGTACTCGGTGAAGTGCCGGGCGAACTGTACCGGATAACAAACGAAGGAATCTGGTGGTTGTGCGATACCGTTATGCCGTGGCAAATGACAACGGCGTGGACTGCGGGCGTACCGGCAGACGTTGCCGCGCCGGTGCCGCAAGATATGTATCTCTACTACACCGCGATAACGTACAACACCGATAACGCGGTTGTCGAAAGTTTAACCGCGGCAATAAAGTCCGGGCTGCTGATTAGAAACCAGCATACCGGCGCACCAGCAACGCGCGGACATCTCGCGATTGACCTCGACCTTGCGGACAAGATTGCGAGCAAACGATACAAAGGCACGCTAGCGTTGAAGCACGTCGGCACCGGCTACGAAAACTCGCGCGGCGCAGATGAAGAAGAAGGGACACCAGTGAGCAACGGATTCTTCTTCGGTCCGGTAGTCGAGAGTTTCTCGGTCAACAGCGCGAGTCTGCGGGTCGCTTCAAGCGAGCAGACTGCCGACGGTTTACCGACGGGGCGTATCGTTCTTGACGCGGGCGATAGTTGGGATAGATTCCCGTTAGCGGTACAGGCGATACACCTTGACCAGATGCGTGATTCGTACATCGGCAGTATGGTCGGGATAAGTTTCTTTGCGGGACAGCGTTCGGGATTCAGTGGACAGATATTAGTGCCGCGTGCGGACACGCCGCAGTTGAAGATTCGGGTGCGGTTGACGTTTGTCGCGGGTGCGGGCGGCACGTTGTCGCACGATATGTTTGAGGGGCGTTGTCTGGTTGTTCCGGCAGTTGACGAGACACCGATGCCCTTACCGATGACGATACCGAGTTTGTGTAATCCGCAAGGTGACGATACCGAGTTGCGGTTTAACTTTAACGTAACGATACCGCAAGGGCAGATGTACTTTACGGTGACAAGCGAGCCGGTGGACGTGCTGCCGGGCGCGATGTTCTGGTTCAGTTACTACAAAAACGCGGGCGGCTATACCGGCGGACTAACGCTAATCAGAGAAGAGGGGATACTCTCAATAGGCTGAGTTAATCTGGTTACTTGACATGCTTGTAATTCGCGATATAATTAATGCTTTGGATGTTCGTGACAGTTCTTGTTTTTTTAAGAATAATCTCTTGTAAGTTTCACCCCTTAAGCATGCGTTACAGTCATGGAATTAGAATCACTTTTGAAAAAGACCAAAGATTATGCTCCGATGGAAGCGGGCGGATTTGATTTGTCCGATGTCTTCGCCTACGGGGAGGAAGTATCTAGGAAAGTGAGCGACAGGTCAGTGATTGGTGTAGCGGAGTTAATTGAACGTAATGGCGGCAAATTCCATTATATTGGTTATTCTCAATTTGCTGCGCACATGGACATTTTTGACAAGTTAATATATGTTCACGCCAAAGACAAATTTGACGTAATTCTTCCGCTTTATGCGTTGGGGAACGAGCAGTGTTATATGATGGCGCACGAGTTGGGGCATTATACGCTGCATTCAGGAAAATGGAAATGCTATGCGGGGATGGGCGGCAAAAGCACAATAGAGAAAGAGGCAAACTGTTTTGCGTTAGGTTTTCTTATGCCGTCTGATGAGTTCAAATCAGCGTACACGAAATACAAGGGAGACATCAATCGTTTGTCTATCCATTTTGATGTGCCGCACCGTGCGGTTAAGAGCAGAGTTAAGTCATTAAGTTTGCAGGAAAAATAACGCTTTACATTCTGTATATTATGGATGAGTCGGTTAGTATAGTCCGCAATGCCGCACAAAAGTTGAGTTGGTGTCTTTGTATCTTCTTTTCGATAGACCTTGAAGGGGCGACGGCTTACAAAGTGCAAAAACGCAAGCAGGTAGATGACAATGATTGGTGTTCTGTTTTTGAATCTTTTTATAAAGAATTGCCGATAAGATTCATTCACGCATACAGGAAACCTGCCAACAGCCAAACGACAACTAACACGACAGAGCCGGTGCTTCCGACACTATGGAAGTTTGTCGGCGACGAAGTATTGCTGTACTCGCCTTTGACAAGTTCACGCCAAATTCCCGAACATTTAAGGGCATTTAGGCAAACAATAATTGACTATAACAAAAAATTGAAGCAGCAAAATATGAGCGTCAGATGTAAAGGAACTGCTTGGATAGCGGGCTTTCCGATAAATAACAGAATTGTCTTTACGCCAAATAAAACGGCACAATCGCGGAATTTCGACAGTGAACTTGCGGTTGATTTTATTGGCTCGTCAATAGATTGCGGGTTTAGACTGACTAAATTTTCATCGCCGCGCATGCTTGTTATTTCACTAGATTTGGCGTGGATGCTCGCGGAAACGGTCAAGAATTTTGACGCAACCGATTTCGATTCGGTGGGGTCAAAAATAAGGTATGCGGGAAAGCACGAGTTAAAAGGAGTGTTTTCCGGGAAACCTTGTCCTGTATTCTGGTTGGACACTCTCGATGAGGCACCGGTTGAAGACAAATGGCTTTCAACAGCGAAGCAATGCAAATGCGTAGATGTTGTAAAATTTTGCGAACAATTTGCGTCCGATATTAATACAGACGATTTTGCTCGTCCATTTATTGAGAAGGACGCATCGGGATTCTTTGAGTGTATGCCCAAAGATTTTGCTAACAAGCGACATGTTCTTGAGGCGTATAAAAAGAAAACGTCGAATGTCCAGAATAGTGAGGGCGATTCCCAAACTAGCAGCGGCAACCCAAAGCAAATAGGTGGGATAGTCGAAATACGCACCGACAAGGGCTGATTATATCGGCGTATTACTGCTTAACAAGTCCCCCCGATTCCCTCTGCACGGATTATAATTAGAGATGTATGTCTGTTTGCAGGAATCATTTTTAGTCAGTAATAATGCCGTTTTTAAGTTTTACCAACCAGGAGTTTCTCGACCAGAACGCGGTACGCGCGTATCCGCTTTCGGAGCAGGCGACCCGCAAACCGGTTGCGGCAGGCGATTCGTCGTACCGTTTACCCGACAACTTGCTTGTTGCGTGCAAAATAGCGATTACAGCGTCACCCACTGACGTTGACGTTACGAAGTTCTACGTGCGGAAGATTACTCCTTACGGAACCGGAGTTAGCATCGTCTTCGCTCACGGCGATACCGACATCGCGCAAGTTACGGTCAAGAACGACTCGCAAGTCAACCACACTCATCTGCTCAATCCGCTCAACGACTTTCATAATCTATCCGGTCACGTAACTATCGGCTCGCTCGCTCAATGTATGGAAACGCTCGGCGACTTCACGTTTGACCTGACCGGCACGAATCTCGATGCCGACTGTATCCAGTATTCTCCGCAAGTTGTGACGAGTATCACTGTCACGTCGAACGGTCACAAGTATCCGCCAATTTACGGCGACATCAATTTGGTTGCGGGTGACAACGTTACGATTGCGGCAGCGGCGAATGACGGTCGCACGACGCTTACAATATCGCGAAGTATGCCTGAAACGGAAGACGATTGCGATTGTATTAAGACGATAAGCGGCATTCCGCCTGACGCTTCCGGCAACATCGACATAAAATCAGATTCCGCGTGCGTAGATATTACAGCGTCCGCGGCAACGCTCACTATCAGCGAGAACTGCTGCCAGCCGTGTTGCGGTTGCGAAGAGTTGGCAACGATAGTCGAACAGTTCCGGCTGCTGCAAGCGACAGCGGGCGACGTTGACGCTTACATTCAGCGATTGGAATTACAGATGCAATACTTATCAACTTACGTTAGTACGTTATCAGTTCAGAAGAAGCAAGATGTTTGAAAGTTTAATCGCAAATCTGGCGGGCTATCCGGGCTTACTGGCGGCGTTACCGTCGTACAGCGACTCCGCGTCTTACGCTGCTGCCGTGAACCAAAATCAGGGCGGCAGCGTTTACCCGTTTGCCGCTCCGTGTCCGTTTGCGGGACTGGTGACAGACATCCAACTGATAACGTCTATCCCGTTCAAGCCGCCGGTTATGGTTACGAGCATCGAACGAGCCGCGGGCTGCAAACCCGATACCGACTGGGCGTGTATGGATTACGCGGCGTGGCTCACGGCGGACTACGCGGCGTTTGAAACGGCGGTACGCGCCGTGCCGCGATTACGGTTTGCCGATGCTGCGGGCAACACGTTAGACACCGCGTTGCTAACGTGTGAAACGGTCAGTCCCGACTTCTACTACTTTCACGACGACACGGGACGCAATACGGTGCGTTATCACGAAAACCGGCTTGCGGATTTAGTAACCCGTCCGCTCATCTATCCGTCCGGGCAGACCGAGCCGGTTGCGTTAGTCGCCCGCTGCTACTCGCGATGTTCGCAACCGATAACGTTGACGCAACAACAGTTTCGCGAAGACGCAATCGAATTGAACGTTGATTACGGATTAGCGGCAACCGTTGAGGGGAACACAATAAAAATTATCACGTCACGGCTGCCCGTGACCTCGCAAGACGATAACGTATTGAAAACGATTAACGGTTTACAGCCGTCGCACGGCAATATCGACCTCAAAGGCGACGGCGGCTGTTTCAATGTGACGGGTACAATTGACGCGATTGTTGGTACGGAGTTCAACATTCTTGGTTTGGCAAGTCACGCTCTTGCGGTCCGCAACGATTGCGCTGAATGCTGTTCGTTTTATGGACAATCAAATACGCGGCGATGTTCAGGCAGCAAGGGAACTCTACAATGCAAAGGGTTACAACATCGGCGGTGCGAAGGTGTATCAGACATTCGCCAAAAATCCAATAAGTCCACGTAACAGGTCTATTAGCGAAACTAACGGAGAATGGCTAGACCAAAACTTTTCTGCGGTTAGTGCCAAAGGCAAGGGACTTATTGGCATAGCTCCGCGTGATGTGTCACAGCAATTCCTGCGTGGGGTAGTCAGAGAAGGACGACAGACAATAACGCCGCCTAATCTAGGGGCGAGAACTACGAGCAGTGCGGACTGGGACATGATGGCGAATGCCCCCGTACATAATTTAGAGTCGCCAATACACGAAATCGCACACTGGGCACAAAACAAAAACAATGAACCTTTTCTTGGTGCGCAATTCACAATGGCTGACGTACCTGCTGGTATGTCGCCGGATAATTTCAAAAGACTGCTCACTGAAACATCTGCAAATGAAATGGTAGCCAAATTACTCGGACAGCAACCGCACCCAGCGTCTATGCTCAGTTACGGGCACACGTATCAGCCCGGCTTGCAAGCGATGTACGCGGGGCTTCAGCGGCAGGGCTATATTCCGGCATTGGCACCGATTGAGACCTTGACACGCAACGCGGTAGTACGATAAAATAGTTCTTCTAGTTGCGGCAAATAATAGTGGTCGATATTTGTTTAACTCTAACGGAAAGGAGAATTATATGTCGTTGGGAATGGGAGCAATACCGCTAGAAGATGAGGGGCTTTACGATTGTCCCGACTGCGGAGAATGCGAGTGCACCGGAGTAATACCGCTAGAAGGCGAGTGGCTTTACGATGCATTCTTGGCATTGGAAAACACCGACAGCAGGCGTTGTCTTGCGTGGTTGTCTGACGATGAGGACAAAATCGCGCAAGCGTTTGTGAAGCCACCGACAGATGCCACGCCGCTTGCGGATTTGAGCGAAAACGCGCAGAAGCGGGTTGCGATATTTATGGCGAACATCGGTCGGAACCTATCCTACTTGCAACAACTTGCCGAAGAGCAGGGCTGCGTGGAAGATTAGCGCAAGCCGCCCCCGCTGTAATGGCGGGGCTTTTTTTTACGTCTAAATTCTATTAACCGCAGAGTTCACAGAGAAACGCGGAGTATCAGAAAAACTGCGTTTGCGGTTTACAATAAAAACTCTCATAATATAGGGCAAGTATAACCGTTTGTCGATTCACAACTTTTTAAGAAGGAGTTTCAGATGAAACAGTTTTTTACGGAACTTTACTGGACATTAAAGTATTTGGAAATTTACGACAATGGCATCCTGTATGAAGTAAACTTGTGGTGGTACTGTTTTTGCTTCTCCGCGGCATTACTTATCATTTTAGTCATTATACAGGCGTGCATAACGCCAACTAAATAATCGACATTACCGTCACGGATTAAATTATTTTTCAGCCCCCCTTGTGTGTCGAGGGAGAGTACGAACTATTACAGTAGTTCGTACCTTTTTTTTTACGCTAACGTGCTGTTCACGTCTTGACAATTTGTGTTGTGACGACTATACTTCCTGCGTACCTTTTGTTTTTAGTGTTGTGTCAGGAAGCGGTTGTTTATGTCCATTTCAGACAAATTAGTTATTGCCGACATAGATAGGGCAGGTGACGTTTTAGTCAACTCGCCGCAGGACGAAGCAGCGATTAAAACGCTTAATCAGTGGCAGTTTCGGCACGCTTGTCTTCTAAATGAAATTAGGCGGCAAAGGGTTTGTGCCCCTTATGACGCTGCAGATTTGTCTGCGGTTGCGGTTTCAGCGCGTCCGAAAAGAATGTCTTCCATTGTTGCGAAGTTGCTGCGAATAAGCCGGATTAAGTTATCAGAGATGCAAGACATCGCGGGAATGCTTTTGAGTGCAAGGCGTTGAATCGCCAGTAATTTTATAATACTGTACGTTATTCACATTACGGCTTGCGTGTTCGCTCGACGATTCCCACTCCTGCCGGTTACCCAACAAAAGCGTCGTCTAACTACGTGCCACTCAAACAATTCTCACGGTAAGTGCCTCTCAACTTACAAACCAAACCTCGTGGCGATACCGAAGACACGAAAAATACCGTTATATTAGATTTTGTTTTAATACACAAAATCCCAAATCTAAATATAAAATAGACTTGTTCGATAACTTCAAAATAAATAAAATTAACAATTTACGTACAATAATTTTTGCCACGAATACACGAATTTATAACGAATTATTCGTATTTATTCGTGTATTCGTGGCAAAATAAAGGGTTACTGAACAAGTCTATTCTTTTTCCCCCTTCGTGCCGCTGTGTCTTCGTGGTGAATTATTGCATTTAATCGAAAGTAAAATCTCACTCTTATTTTTACACCCCCGTCCAAAAAGTAATTACCGCTCCCGCATTGTTTTTGTCTTTTCGGGGTGTTATAATGCTCTCTCTTTTACCGTTCGTGCGGAATTGTTTTGCCTTTACAGATTTGATGTTCCATATAACCAAGGACAACGATGGACACCCCGAAGAAAGTTTTACTTGTTGCTGATTCTCACGATACAGTTGCCGATGTGTTTGGCGGCTTCGCTGATAGTGTGAAATTTATTATATTGCCGGAACCGCAACCCGGTTTGCCTTCGTCTATTGAAGATAGTTTGCTTGACGTTGATGCGTGTCTTATTCAGGGTAAGTACATAAAACATTTTTTTGAGTCGAGCCGTTACGTTGATTTTGCCGACAGTGTCGATGCGTTTCCGGAAGGGTTAGCCGTCGTTGATAAGGAACAGGGCGTGTTACGTTGTAATACATTGTTTGCCGAATGGTGTGGTCTCACGAATCCGACGGAGGCAGTCAGCAAACAGTTTTATGAACTACTTGGTATGCCCGAAATTGTTGACCTGACCCCTTGCCCGTTTCATCAGTGCCGTTGTACGTTACAGAAAACACGTGCGAAACTTACTAACGCCGAACGACAGCAACACTTCCAAATGGACGTTGTACCGATTATCAATAATCGCAGTGAAGTTGACCGGTTTTTTGTTGTACTTAGCGACATCTCGCAACTCGTTATACTTGACCAGAAATTGAGTTCCGTTCAAACGGCTGGTCGCGACCTTGCTAACATATCGTCCAGTGATTTACTCGAAATGTCAACCGAACAACGTCTTGATATTCTCGCACAAAAAATCGCTCTCTACACTGACAACATTCTCAACTTCGGTCACTATGAAATACGTCTTCTCTCGCACAAGGAACAAGGTTTGCTTGAACCGCTTGTCTATTCCGGTATGAACGAAGACGCGATTGCGCGTCAACTTTATCGTGCGGTTTCGGGTAACGGAATCACCGGTTACGTTGCGTTTACCGCCGAGCCGTATCTTATGGAAGACGCGGATGCCGACTCGCTTTACTTGCCCGGTGCGGCGAACGCGAAGAGTTCTATGACAGTGCCGTTAATAAATCAGGGCGAAGTTATCGGTACGTTCAATGTCGAGAGTACCGAGCGGAGTGCGTTCACCAAGTCAGACCTGAAAATGCTGGAAACGTTCGCGCGTGACATTGCTCACGCAATAAACGTTATGGAGTTGATTTCGGTTGAACAGATGGATAGCGCGTTCAAAAGTATTGAGGCGATTCACGGTGCGGTCGCGGGACCGATTAACCAGATTCAACTCGAAGCGGCAAAAGTTTTGGCGATTCACGACAATCTTGACATCAACATTGTCGAACAGATTCGCAGTATTCAGAAGCACGCACTCGACATTCAAAACGTGATTCACAAAGTTGGCGACCGGCTTGCTCCGGCGTATGCGAACCCGAATCCGCCCGACAAAACGCAGCATTTGTTACTTAAGGGACGTAGAATTTTTGTGGTTGACCCCGACGAGTCGGTCGGTCTGATGATTAACAGTTTATTGCAGCGTTACGGTTGTATAGTAGAGATGGCACCCGACGGAACGCAAGCATTGTTGCGGGCGAAAGTGAATCCGTTCGACGTTATCATTAGCGACATTAAGTTGCCTGATATGGACGCGTATAATTTGTTGCAAGGGCTGCGCAACATAACGCGGGTGCCGTTTGTGCCGCTGATTTTGATGAAAGGTTACGGCTACGATTCGGGACACGTGTTAGTACGCTCAAAACAAGACGGCGTAATCGGCTTCTTGGCGAAACCGTTCATACTGGATCAGGTTTTGACCACGATAGAGTTGGTGATAAATGAAGCAATAACGCAAAATGGGAGTAGCGTTTCATAGTGAGCGGTAACGTTGGCGGTATCTAATGCGTTACGTAGTTCCTGTTGGAGAGGTTATAGAGAATGGGAACAAACCACAAAATCAGTTAGCGAAACCGTAAGCACAAAGTTTTCGACAGTACAATTTTTTGTTTGGGCGGCACTTATTCTGCAACTGATACGTAAACATTTTCTGTGCTGCGGTTGTTGCCCAATCCAGACAATACCTTGCGGTCAGTCGCGGAGAATATTCAGTGGAGTCCGTCACATCTACTAAATTTGCTAGCGTTCAAAATCTGATACTGCCAACAAATCAATGATAAAAAGAATAAAATGTTCACTAGTTTTTGTGGTAAACATTGGTATTACGTCACGCAACAATACGACATCGTTACGAATTTATAGAGAACTAATGCACAAATAAACGGGGAAAATGACGGGATTTTTAAGTGGGAGAACTTTGCAAGTCTCGTGTAGGATATACGGAAGCATTTACCTTGCAACACTATCACTAAATCCAAAATTCTGACTTTGAACGACTATCGTCTCTGAAAACGGCAGAACATTTGGTACAGGATTTTACACAGGAAGACACCGGAAACGTGCAGAAATACGTAGAAGTCAAAATAGGTAATGTAAACGCAAATCCCTGCCCTGCAATTAGTTGCAACTTTATGCAGGACAAGGATTTACGCAAATCTCCCCGAGTAGGACTCGAACCTACGACCCAGCGGTTAACAGCCGCTTGCTCTACCAACTGAGCTATCAGGGAAAAAGGAGATAACTATGATGGGTAGTATTATAGCAATATCCCGAAATTTTGCAAGGGCAATTTGCGTGAAATTTGGAAAATTTTCCGCCAGTTCAAGAGATAGTGTGTAATTTATGAGATTTAGAGAGGACAAAAAAGCGAATTTCGTATTGTTTGGCGTATTATTTACTATCACGAATACTAATAATGATGGTTTAACATCAAAACAACAGCCCCAACAGTGGTAATTCGTATCACAATATTTCAGCATTTCAGCGTTGTTTTAGTACAAATTTGGTTATGTTATTGACGTAATGGTCAATACCGCTAAAATTTCGGATTTCACGACATTCACCTATAAATTCCGCACATGTCCCTATTTTTACACCACCGCTCGTCAAAGAACGGTGCAATGCTCTTGCATTTATTTCTGATTTGTGTGATAATGCTCTCGACCATTTCAGTATTTTGGCATATCGTCAATTTTCAAACAATATCAGTTTTGAGTGAATTATTATTTTGTAGGTACTTAACAATCAAACTTGAACACGCAAAATGTCAAAGCGTAACGTTATCAAAACAGTTTTGGACGGCAAGAAACCGCCGTATGTTCCTTGGTCTTTTAAGTTCACCAAAGAACCGAAATCGCAACTCGAAAAACATTTCAACACGGACGACCTCGATCCCGTTCTTGGAAATCACATTCTCAATCTCGGCAGCGACATCGGTTTTTTCGACGATCTCGGCAACGACCGTTTCCGCGATGTTTTCGGTGTCGTTTGGGATCGGACGATTGACAAGGACATCGGCAATGTTTGTGAAACGGTGCTGCCCGAACCGACACTCAAAGATTATTCGTTTCCGAACCCGCGCGATCCGCGATATTTTGCGGACATCGAGTCGGAAATCGCCAAGAAGCCCGATATGTTCCGGTGTTTTCAGATTGGCTTTTCGCTTTACGAAAGGGCGTGGACGATGCGGGGAATGCAGCCGTTTTTGATGGATATGGTTCTCAATCCGCAATTTGTTCACGAATTGTTTGACGCGATTTGCGATTATAACATTGCCCAAGTTGAGCAAGCGGTGAAGTACGATATTGACGCGGTTTATTTCGGCGATGATTGGGGACAGCAAGTCGGCTTGATTATGGGATACAAATATTGGAAAACTTTTATTTTCCCTCGCTTGACGCGGATGTACAAGAGTGTTCGGGATGCGGGAAAATATGTGATGATTCATAGTTGCGGCGACGTTGACGAGTTGTTTGATGATTTGATTTCGATTGGTTTGAATTCGTTTAATCCGTTCCAGCCGGAGGTAATGGACATTGATTCGCTTTTGCCGAAGTATCGCGGTCGGCTGGCGTTTCACGGCGGTTTGTCGATACAAAAGGTGTTGCCGTTTGGTACGCCGGAAGAGGTGCGGCGGGAGTCGTTGCGTTTGCTTGCGTTGGGTCGGGACGGCGGTTACATTTTTTCGCCGTCGCACAGCGTTGAAGGCGACACGCCGCTCGAAAATATGTTGACATTTATCAATGCCGCAAAAGAGCAAATTACTTGAACGAATTATCGTTTTACAGATATTAATGTATACATCCATAGTAAAAAGGATTTCTAATTTCCCCATTTTAACATAGCAAAGAGAAAAATACCCACAAAAAATTGGCACCCCCGTTTTGAAATTTTGGAAAAATCTTGGCGTTCTAACACCCCAACGGCTTAACGGCTTGCAATAAAAAACTACCGATTGTTTTTATGGGCGGAAAGTGGTACAATCCTGCAAGTCCGTAGAATTTTATACAAGAATCACATTCATCGAATCGCGACAATGGCAAAGAAAAAGACCGAACCGCCGAAAATTGAGCAGTACGAACACAAAGACAAGAAGCGAGTGAACAATCCGCCAGTGGGACTCGTTACGGCACATTCCGACAACGGCGGCTTTCGGCAGAAAACTTACGCCTACGACCCGCACATCGACCCGCAACTGCAATGGGCAGGGAAAGCAGAACATACCTCCTTTGACGTGCCGACGGTGTCGTTGCATGTTCACGAACGAATCGACCCGTGCCGCATTATCGAGGAACTTCGCAAAGAACCCGAAGCCAGTCAGAAACAGGGCTTTCTCTTTGAAGATGATAAAAAACCGCTGCGGCAGGCAGTCGAGTTTTACAAACACGCCGAAAACTGGTCGAACCGCTTCGTTGCCGGCGATTCGTTGCTCGTGATGAATTCGCTCCTCGAAAAGGAAGCAATGGGCGGGAAAGTGCAGATGGTCTATTTTGACCCGCCGTATGGCATCAAATACGGTTCCAATTTCCAGCCGTTCGTCAACAAGCGGGACGTGAAGGACGGCAAGGACGAAGACCTCACGGCGGAGCCGGAAATGATAAAAGCGTTCCGCGATACTTGGGAACTCGGTATCCATTCGTATTTAACGTACATCCGCGACCGCCTGCTCTTGGCAAGAGAACTCCTCGCCGATTCCGGCAGCGTTTTTGTACAGATTAGTGATGAGAATGTACATCATATCAGAGAAATTTGTGATGAAGTTTTTGACGCGGAAAATTTTGTAGGACAAATTTCGTTTAGAAAAAAAACGATGCCTCTTGGTGCAAATCTTGTTGAGCAAATGCACGATTACATTATTTTTTATGCAAAAAACAGAGAATCTATTAAATTCAAACATTTGTATCAAGAATATCAACCTTATGGAAGTCAAGATTGGAAATGGGTAGAATTACCGGATGGTGTGAGAAGGGAAATGACAAAAGATGAGATAGACAATTTTTCACTTTTACCTTCTGGTTCACGTTTATATCGGTTAAAACATCCAAGTCCACTTGGCGAGAATGAAAAAAATAAATATGTTTTCCGTTATCAAGGTGTTGATTACACGCCACCGCAAAATGGTTGGGGAATGGAAGAAGAAAAATTGCGACGACTGGAAAAAGCAAAAAGAATACAAGTCAAAGGTAATTTGCCGAACTATATTTTGTTTCTTGATGACTTTCCCGTCACAAAAGTAACAATTCCTTGGAATGACACTGTTGGTCCACAAGGAAAATCATACGTTGTACAAACTGCTGCATTACCCATTCAACGTTGCCTTTTAATGACGACCGACCCCGGCGATTTGGTATTGGACATCACTTGCGGCAGCGGGACGACGGCGTTTGTCGCGGAGAATTGGGGACGGCGTTGGATAACCTGCGATACGTCGCGTGTGGCTCTGACGCTTGCGAAGCAACGGTTGATGACAGCAAAATACGATTACTTTGAGTTAGTTTCTAGTAGTGAGTTTTCAGTTTCTAGTGAAGAGGGGAAAGTTTCTAGTGAAGAAATTACTAAAAACCAAAAACTAAAAACTAATAACTCACAAGAAACTAATAACTCTCCCATTCAATTCCGTTACAAGACTGTTCCGCACGTTACACTGAAAAGCATCGCCAACAACGAACCCGCGCCGGAAGAAACGCTCTACGACCAGCCGTACACCGATAATAAACGGGTACGGATTACGGGACCGTTCACTGTTGAAGCGGTGCCGGCACCGACGGCAGTTGTTAGTAATGAGGGGGAAGTTTTTAGTAGTGAGTTTTCAGTTTCTAGTGGAGAAGAAACTGCTAATAACCAAAAACTAAAAACTAATAACTCACACGCCGATTGGCTAGCCGCTTTGAAACGGGACGGCGTTCGCGGCAAGAATAAACAACGTATCGAATTTGTTCGCTTGGAAACGTTACCGAACGGCAAGGATTTGAACGGCATTGGCGAAACGGCTGACGGCAAACAGGTTCTCGTTTGTTTCGGTCCCGAACACAATCCGTTGGAAAAGCGGCAGGTTGAACGGGCGTGGAAAGAAGCCCGGCTTTACTCGGCGGACATTTTGCTGTTCTGTGCATTTGCTTTTGACGAAGAAGCGGCAAAGGACATTAGCGAAATGCCGGAGAGCATTGGAATGACGTTTCTGAAAGTGCAGATGAACACAGATTTGCAGGTTCACGACTTGAAAAAGAAAACGTCCGGCAACGAGAGTTTCTGGCTCATCGGCAGTCCCGATGTGAGAGTTTTTAGTAGCGAGTTTTTAGTTTCTAGTGAGGGTTCAGTTTTTAGTAGTGAGTTTTCAGTTTCTAGTGAAGAAAAAAACTACAAAAAACCAAAAACTAATAACTCTGAAGAAACAACTAAAAACCAAAAACGAATGACTAACAACTATTTATGTAACTATTATTTATGTAACTATGGAAAATTCAAGATCGTATCGGGACTTAATTGTCTGGAAGAAATCAATCAAATTGACAAAGAGGATATACTCCTGTACGCAACTATTTCCGAAAGAGGAGATGTATGGGATTATATCACAAATGAGAAGAGCGGCGGTGTCGATAGCCAGCAATATCGCCGAAGGACAGGGACGCGGAACGAGCAAGGAATTTCTCCAATTCCTGAACATATCAAGAGGTTCTTTGTACGAATTGGAGACGCAATTATTCATCTCACAAGAAGTGGGTTATCTTGCCGAGGCGGAATTGAACAATTTGTTAAAAGACTCCGAGGAGATAAGCAGATTGCTCAATGGCTTAATGAATTCTCTAAGGTAATTTTCAGTAGTGAGTTTTTAGTTTCTAGTGAAGAAGAAACTACTAAAAACCAAAAACTAAAAACTAAAAACTTTTCCACTGAAATCTATTACCAAGTGGAAATAATGGGTTATGATTATTTCGACCCGAAGACCGGCAAAGTCGATAGCGGCAACGTGAACAAGATCGCGATGTGGATGCTCGACACGGACTATGACGGACGGAGTTTGTATCCTTCGCAGGTGTTCTTTCCAATGTCGGGTGATACTGACGGCTGGGCAAAGTTGGCAAAGAATCTGAAAGCGGAACTGGACGAAGATAAACTTGAAGCGTTCAAAGGCACTGTGTCGCTGCCGTTCCAAAAAGGAAGGAACATTGCCGTCAAGATTATCGACGACCGAGGCATTGAGAGTTTGAAAGTGTTTAAGGGGGGGGAAATTGGAAATGAAACTTGAATCCATCCACATCAAGAACTTTCGTGCATTTAGAGATGCCTCAATGGAGGATATTCCAAATTTTTGCGTGATTGTCGGAGCCAATGGATCGGGCAAGTCAACATTGTTTCAACTTTTCGGCTTTCTCCGCGATGCCATGAAAGACAATGTTTCTGTTGCCCTAGCCAAACTCGGAGGCGGACGCGGTTTCAGAGAAGTCCGAAGCCGGAACTCGGAGGGACCGATTGAAATCGAATTGAAATTTCGTGAGTCGCCGAGGAAACCGTTAATTACCTACGAATTAGCGATTAACGAGGATAACAAAGGGACTTACGTTGAAAGGGAAATTTTGAAATACCGACGGGGAAGCAAGGGGCAACCGTGGCAATTCCTGAATTTTAGTCGCGGCACGGGTTTCGCTGTTGTCAACGAATATGATGAAGTCAAAAGCGTTGAAGAACTGAAACGGGATGAGCAATCGCTAAAAGCACCCAATATTTTGGCAATCAAGGGACTGTCCCAGTTTGAAAAATATCCTGCTGTCAGGATGCTGGGCGACCTCGTTGAGAATTGGCATATTTCGGATTTTCATATTTCCGAAGCACGAAATGAAAACACTGCCGGTTACGCGGAGCATCTCGCGCCAATCGGGAACAATCTTCCGCTGGTAACACAATTTTTATACCAGAACTACCGTGAAGTTTTCGATGACATTCTTTCTTCTTTTCCCAACCGAGTCCCGGGAATTACTGCCGTCGAAGCGAAGGAAACCGAGGAAGGAAAGGTCTTACTCCGCTTTCAGGATTCTTCCTTCAAAGAGCCGTTCCTTTCGCCGTTCGTTTCCGATGGAACGATAAAGATGTTTGCGTATCTGGTTTTGCTTAATGACCCCAAGCCGCATCAGTTGTTATGTGTTGAGGAACCGGAAAATCAACTTTACCCCAAACTCCTTGCCGAACTTGCGGAGGAGTTTCGTGCTTACGCGAAAAAGGGAACACAGGTTTTTGTTTCAACCCATTCCCCTGATTTTCTGGATGCGGCGGAACTGGATGAGGTCTTTTTGCTCGTTAAAGAAAAGGGATATACAACTATTAGTCGGGCAAACGATATTGAGCCGGTAAAAAACGCAATGATGAATCACAGAAGCAAAATGGGACTTCTTTGGCAAGAGGGATATTTCAGTAATGTTGACCCCTAGAATCGCATAATGAAAAAGCCGTCAATTCAACAGTCGAAGAAAAAGGTTCTTTTTCTTCTCGAAGAACCATCAGCGGAAGAACTACTCAAAGTATTCATCCCGCGATGTTTTCCTGCAATTCAAAGCCGATGTCAATACCTTCACTTCCGGGGAAAAGACAATTTATTAAAACGGTTGCCAGACACTATTATGAACTATGCAAATCAATGTTCAAAAATTATTATCCTTTGTGACCAGGATAACGATGATTGTATTAAGTTGAAACGGCGAATTGTTGCTTCATGCAAAAAAACAGGCTTTCAGTCGCAATGTGTTGTTCGTATTGTTTGCCGTGAATTGGAAAGTTGGTATCTTGCTCAACTGGATATTGTCGCCAAGCATTTTGGGACAGCCGACCTTGTAAAACGTCAGCATCGTTATAAAAATCCTGACTCCCAAAATAATCCTGCCGCAGAATTGAAACGAATGACAAACGAGAATTATCAAAAAATCAAAGGTTCAAGAATGATGGGGCAATATATTGAACCTGATGTCGTCCGCTCAACAAGTTTTAAACACTTTGTTGCGGTATTAAAACAAATATCTAAATAAAAATATGAACACCTCATTAATTCTCAACACACCTTACGACGAACCCGCTCAACACTGGAAGTATGACCGGGAACGGCGGGAGTTTTCCGTTACAAACAGCCGCCGTCCGTCGGGGTATCTCGTTGCTTCCGCTCAACAAGACGATAAACTCTTTGACGACCCCGGCGTGTTTGTTCCCATCGAACTCGTCAAGCAAATTCGGGAAAAAGTCAAAGAGTGGAAAGAAGCGGGTTGCCCCGGAATCACCAGCATGACAAAGCGGCTGCTTGAACATTGGAGACCCCGCGATGAGGAAGGACAACGGCGTTTTTTCTTTTGCCAAATTGAAGCAATCGAAACGCTCATCTTTCTGACCGAAGCACCGGAACATTTTCGGCGGGGTATCAAAATCCCGTCGGACGGAGGTAAGTTTTCCCGATGGTGCAGCAAGATGGCAACCGGCACCGGCAAAACAATTCTGATGGCAATGCTCATCGCTTGGCACGTTCTCAATAAGGTTGCGAACAATAAGGATAACCGGTTCTCGAAGTCTGTTTTTATTGTCGCTCCGAACCTGACCGTCAGGAGCCGATTACAGGTTTTGCAGCCGAGCGGAGCAGATAATTATTACGATGACTTCGACATTGTGCCGGATTCGTTGCGGGAAACGTTGCGTCAGGGAACGGTGCAAATCGTCAACTGGCAAGCGTTGCAGTGGGATAGTCAGGAACAGATCGATAAAAAGAAAAGCGTTGATAAACGCGGTGTCAAAAGCGATACCGCTTATTCCCGTGAAGTGTTGGGCGATCTCAAAAACGCCAAGAACATTCTCGTTATCAACGATGAAGCCCATCACGCTTGGCGGTTGCCGACAGATGAAAAACTACTCAAAGGAATCGACAAAGAGGAGATTAAAGAGAGTACCGTTTGGGTTGGCGCGCTTGACCGGATACATACCACAAACAAAATCCTGCGTTGCTTCGATTTATCTGCGACACCGTTTCGTCCGACAGGCAAGCGGGCAAGCGAAGAGACCTTGTATGAATGGATTGTCAGCGACTTTGGTCTGAATGATGCTATCGAGGCGGGATTGGTAAAAACGCCTCGTGCGCCGTCGAAAGATGATTCCGCTGTTACTGATGATAACCTCCGCAGCCGGTTGTATCATCTCTATCGAGTTCCCGAAGTGCAGACGGATATTAGCCGGTCAAATGTTCCTGTTACCGAACCGTTGCCGGATTTGGTCAAGAACGCTTATATGCTTTTGGCGAAAGACTGGAGCGATGAAAAGAAACGTTGGCAGGAAACGAATCAACCGACTCCGCCGGTGATGATAACGATTGCGAACAACACGGCAACATCAAGCCGAATCAAATATGCGTTTGATACCGATGCGTTTATGCTTAATGACATCTGCAACATTGGCGATGCTGACAAGATTTGCAGATTGATAGTAAAACGATAAAAGACACGGAATCTGCGAGCGAAATTGAGTTTAACGAAAACGATGAAGCCGTTGAAAGGAAACTCTCGAAGAAAAACCAGGAAATTCTGCTTCGCCGTAAAGCGGATACTGTCGGTAAGAAGGGGCAACTTGGGGAGCAGATTCAAAACGTTATCTCCGTAGGAATGTTAAGCGAGGGATGGGATGCAAAAACGGTAACGCACATAATGGGACTTCGGGCTTTTACCAGCCAACTTTTGTGTGAGCAGGTCGTTGGTCGGGGACTTCGCCGAACATCATACGAATTGAACGACGAAGGCAAGTTCGACCCGGAATATGTTCAAATCTTTGGTGTACCGTTTGCTTTTATGCCGCACGAAGAAGATGAAGACGGTCGCAAACGAAGACTACAAAAACCGACAACTGTTATCGAATACGTCAAAGAAAAGGCGGAGCATAATTTTACATTTCCGGTAATTGACCGAATTGAGCGGACTTGGCGTTCCCGATTGATACTCAATTGGAACAAAGTCGAGCCGCTGATACTTGACCCGAAACACACAATTACGGCAACGGAATTGACCCCGATGATTGACAGCAAGGCATTACAGCCCATGGGGCTTACCGAAATCGAGTTGAAAGAACTTGCTGAAAAATACCGTTTGCAAACATTGGTTTTCAAAATTGCAGCCAACATTTTTAACAGCGGGTTGACGAACAAAGAGAATCGCAAGGATTATAAGGGTGATTTGACGAACTTTTTTATGCAAATTGTTGCCTTGACGGAAGAATTTATTCAATCTGATAAAATTAAGACGACACTGCCGCTTTGGGATAACGACCCGCTGCGGAAAAAAGTTTTGATAATGCTGCACATCGGCGAAGTTGTTTATCATATTTGGAACGAGATTGATACGGACAACACAGAGGTTCTGATGCCAGTCTTTAATGCAGAGAAGCCCGTGCGGAATACATCGGAAATGAAAATATGGTGGTCAACGAAAAAGTGCGAGGTTCACCCGAAGTCGCCCATCAGTTTTACCGTTGGTGACAGCGTGATGGAATGTATCGAGGCACGAATTATCAATGAAAACAAAAACGTTTTCTCATTTGTAAAGAACGACCATCTGGGCTTTTACATTTATTACCGCTATAACGGCGTGCTGCACAAGTATTATCCTGATTTCCTCATCCGAAAAGCGGACGGCACTATTATCGTTCTTGAAACAAAGGGACAAAAAACGGCAAAGGACAAAATTAAGTGGAATGAGATGAAAGAGTGGATAGCCGCTGTGAACAATCACGGTGGATTCGGACACTGGGCTTTTGCCGTGTCGTTTGATGCGAACGATGTTGCTGATATTTTACAAGGGGAGAATTAGGCGACTACCCAATTCATATGAAAGAAAGACACAATGAGCGATAGTTTGTTTCCCCGAAACTCGCGATGTTTTGCGTGCGGCGGCTCGAACAGCGGAGAAATGCTGGTATTTATTTTGGACTTGTGTTACAATGCTTTCATCCATTTCGGCATTGCAGCGTGTTGCCAATTTTCAAACAATACCAGTTTTGAACGAATTATCGTTTTACAGACACCAACGTTTGACGCTACGGTTTTATTATTGCCTCAAATCATTTATGCTAGTCCTTATCACTCGTCCGAAGCGGCAATCGCATTTCCTCGCGAACAAGTTGCGTGAGTTTGGGTTTGACGTGTTGTTTGAACCGCTAGTTTGTATCGAACCGATAGCCGATTCGCAAACGTTGCAAAGTTTGCGAACGATTGTGAACGTGATGTTCGGCAAAACGATGACAAGCGAGGACGGGTTACGTTACCATTGGCTCGTGTTTTCAAGTCCGAACGGTGTTAATACGTTTCACGAGTTATGCGGACAGTTTATTCCGGCGAGTGACGTTTCGTTGTTGAATAGTAACATTAAAATAGCAGTAGTCGGACCGGGAACCGCGAACGAGTTTAACGAACATTGGCAACAGCCGTCAGTAACAGTTTTTTCGCAAAGCGGTAATGCGGAGGAAATGGTTGAGCGGATGACGACGCAATTTGATGTTAAGAACAAACGTGTACTGATTCTGCGCGGCGATAAAGGTCGTAAGGTCATTGCGGATACGCTAACGAGTTGCGGGGCGATTGTTGAAGAACACGCGATTTACCGTACAACAGAAGTGCAAGACATTGCACCTGAAACACGTGACAAACTACGAACGGGCGAAATTGGTTTCGTAACGGTAACGAGCAGTTCGATAGCTGATGCGTTAGTGAAACATTTCGGCGACGATCTGCACCGTACCAACTTGGTAAGCATAAGCCCGCTAACATCGCAACGTCTGACCGAACAAGGTTTCCCGCCGAGTGTTGAAGCCAAAGAGGCAACAATTGATTCGGTGCTGGAATGTATAACGCACACATCGGTCAGTTGAAACTGACGGAAGATGTGACAGAACATAATCAATCATTCACCTATGCCATCACAACATCTCCGCGAATCTGAAGCGAACGTCTTTCTCGCCAACCTTGTCAATCTTGAAACTGTTGTTCATTTCGACTACGCTGCTCTTGGCGAGAAACTTGAGACGTTGCGGCGTATCTTGTCCGCGTTGGGTAATCCCGAAAAACGTTTCGCTACCGTTCACGTTGCGGGGTCGAAAGGGAAGGGGTCGGTTTGTGCGATGGTTGATAACACGTTGCGGTTGGCGGGTTATCGTACCGGTTGCTTCACGTCGCCGCATATTGATTCTGTTACCGAGCGTATCACGATTGACGGTAATACGATAACGATGGATACGTTTGTTGACGAGATTCTGCAACTGAAAACGTTCTTGCAATCGCGGGGCGGCACGAAGTTGTTGTCATATTTTGATATCCTAACGCTTGCTGCGATTGACATTTTCGCACAGCAAAACGTTGACGTGGCGATTCTGGAAGTTGGAATGGGCGGACTTTACGATTCGACAAACGTCTGTAACCCGACAGTCAGCGGGATAACCGAAATCGAATTGGAACACACAGAGTACCTCGGCGACACGATTGAAAAAATATCAGTACAGAAGGCGGGGATAATTCGTTCAAACGTTCCGGCAGTCGTCGCGCAACCAAACATCAACTTGCCGCCGGAACAACTCAGCGCGATACTCCCGAAAAATTCGATTTTGATTCCACCGTCAACACGGACTGTCGAAAACTTGCATCTAACTATGCCGGGAAAGCATCAGACAAAAAACGCGGCAGTCGCGGCGGCAATACTGGAACAACTTCGCGGCAACTGCGGTATGAAAAAACTAACAACAGAAATAATCCGCGACGGTATAGCAACAACCAAAATCCCGTTACGAATCGAACAACTATCAACAAACCCAATGCTAATAATCGACGCGGCACACACAGTCAAGTCAACAAAATCATTGTTAGAAGTGCTAAACGAAAACAAGACTTACGAAAAAAAAACGTTGTTACTAGGACTAATGCGTGACAAAAACATAGAAGGAATTTTAGAAGTATTGCTGCCGTTTTTCGACAAAACAATCTTCACCCGTTGCAGTGAATCAGCGAGAGCGTTGAGCGGAAAAGAATTAGCAGGGAAGACAAACTCAAAACAATACGAAATAATAGAAGCCCCAATCACAGCATTTCAAACAATTCGGCAAAACGCAAAACCAAACGACCTAATCTGCGTGACAGGTTCGTTTTACCTAGGAGCGACAATTCGGCGTTTGTTTGTTGATAACAGATAAAACGATTGATGATAAACTCAAACTGGGGGTGTAACCCATTGACAAATAGTGTACGTTTTGCGAAAATTGCGGCATGATGATTTCCAAGTGACCTGTGAATAAACTTAACTCAATTCCAACCCAAAAAATGTCCAGTATTACACGTATCAGTATTTCGGTCGAGGAAGACCTTCTTGAAAAATTCGATTTTTTTTCGGAAGAGCAAGGTTTTCCTACTCGGTCAGAAGCAATCAAGAATGTGATGAAGGAAGCCCTTATCAGAGAGGAATGGATGAAGGGAACACACGTTGCCGGAGCGATTTCAATGGTTTACGACCATCAC
>JAITST010000047.1 GCA_031287585.1 Planctomycetaceae bacterium
AGAGTTTGATATTTGGAAGAGTTCTTCTTTCTGCCGCCGTCGGGTTTGCGGCAACGATTCACATCAACGGATTCAATACTTTGTAATTCTTGGATACCGTTACGAATAGATTACCGATGAATACCGGTGCCATCGTGAACGGCAGAGATTCCGCCCCAACCGGGTTCGTGAGATTCGGCTGCCGCCCAAAGACGTTTTGTCCGCTCATCAAAGAGCGGAGAAACGCTCTTGTATTTATTACTGATTTGTGTTACAATGCTCTTACCCATTTCGTCATTATAGCATATTGCCAATTTGCAAACAAGACCAGTTTTTGGACGATTTATTGTTTTACGGATGCTAATCAATGAGTAAACCAACCGTTTACCCTACACGTCAATTATCAGTTACTTGACCAGTCGCGAAATGCCAAACAACTTTACGCACACCAAGATAGACGCAGGAAAATTGGTTAAAAGTCGCGGGGAACTTGTGCGATACCGAGTCGTGGTGACTTACCATTGCGGTATGACATTATGATTATTACGTTACGAATTACGGGTTAATATATATATGACTGAAATAGAAGTTAGACAGAAGGTTGTACAGGCACTTCAGAAATTGTCGTTGCGTCAGAATCTTACTGAACAGGAGACATTTGAACTGTTTTGTTACGAGTTTGAGGGCAAGTTGAGTGAAGTTCAACTTGCGGGGCTTGTTGTCGGACTTGCGGTTAAAGGTGAGACGTTTGAAGAGTTGGCTGGTGCCGGACGCAGTTTGCGGACGTATGCTCACAAAATTCGTATCACCGGTTCGCCGATTGTTGACATTATCGGCACAGGCAACGACGTACAGCGAACGTTCAATGTCTCGACAATCGCGTCGATAGTTGTCGCAGGGGCGGGTTGCACGGTTGCGAAACACGGTTGCATGTTGGTAAGGGACGCTTGCAGCAGTGCGGACGTACTCGAATCGTGCGGTTACAATATGACGGCAACACCGGAAAAAGTCGAAGAGTGCATAGCGAAAGTCGGACTTGGTTTTATGTTGTCGAGCGTGTTCCAGTCGGGACTACACAATGTGAACAAGGTGAGTGTTGACCTTGGCATCCGCACGATTTTCAATATGCTTGCACCGCTCGGTAATCCGGCGGGCGCGGACAGTATGGTGGTCGGTGTTTTTTCCGGCGAGTTGACCGAGAAGTTCGCGGCGGCGTTGCGGAATTTAGGCGTGAAGGCGGCACTGGTTGTCTATGGACACGACGGAATGGACGAGATTTCAATATCCGCACCGACACGGATAACGGAATTGTGTGACGGAAAAATCCGCTCGTACAACATACGTCCCGAAATGTATTTCAAAGGTGCTGAACCGGTTTCGCCGCAAGACCTCGCGGGAGGAACACAAGAGGAAAACGCACAAACATTGCGCGGGATTTTGAATGGGCAGATTCAGGGTGTGAAACGGAATATTGTTTTGATAAACGCCGCAGCCGGACTGTACGTAGCCGGAAAAGTAAACGATTTACACGAAGGTATCGACATGGCACGTTACGTAATCGACAACGGTCTCGCGTACAAAAAGTTTGAACAGATGATTGAATTTATGAAGAAAACGTAAGGAATTTTAGGTTTGTGGTTTATAATTTTGGAATTGCGTTTTGTAGCAATCTAAAATCACAAATCTAAAATCGAATCACTCTACATTTTTACTACCTTGTTACCAAAACGATTCCTATACAATTTTTGTTTTCAGTGCAAACGGGTAAGCGAACTCCCGAAGTCGGGTGTACCGGTGCTTGACACTACGTTTCGCTTACCGTTCCTTCAGCAACTTGAGGCAGTGAATCCTGACGCGCCGAGTTGTACGATTGATTTTCGTATCGCGTGGCACGAAAAGGGGTTGGCGTTCTCGTTGGAAGTTCTCGGTAAAACGCTGCCGGTTTGGTGTCGTCATTCACAGCCGGAGGCGAGTGACGGTTTACAACTGTGTATCGACACCCGCGACGTTCGTAATGTCCATCGCGCGACACGTTATTGCCACAGGATAATACTACTGCCGGGTGACGCAAAGATGAAGGAAGAACGAGCCGGAGCGATATGGTTGCCGATTCACAGAGCGAAAGACCACCCAAACTCGGTAGCGGTAGAACGAATAGTAACAAAGTGCGAGTTCGGCGACAACGGCTACAAACTGGAAGCGGTAATGCCAGCGGATGTTTTGACGGGCTACGAACCAAACGAATACAACCGTCTGGGTTTACACTACGTAATAGCCGACCGTGAACTGGGAAATAAATACCTAACCACACCGTCCCCGCTGCCACACGACTGCGACCCAAGTCTATGGGCAACGCTGGAATTGGTGTGATAGTAGGTCTGTACGGAATTTATGTGTGAATTGTCCTGAAACGTCGGAATTTTATCTGTATTGACCATAACATCAATAATTCTGGGACACGTCCCTATTTTTCTCCTTTCTCCGTGTCCCCGCACATATCCTAATCTCTTTTAATTCCCCTGTTCGCCTCGTTTCGCCACCTTTATACTTTCTTCAAAAAATTTTTGAAAAAGTCGCAATATCATATATCGTTACCATTAAAAGCAATAGTACCGGAATATGTCGCAACCGATAAACCGACTAGGTTGCGTACCGTTGTGGTGCGTTTTGCTTTGCTCCCTCGTTTTCAGGTACGATTATGTGGTTACATATAAACAAACATTTACTCGCCGTGATTATGTCGAGTGCGATGGTCGTGTTGCCGCCAGTCGCGTGCGCGGTGGAGTTACCTTTTTTTAAGAAGGACAAGGATAAGGACAAAACTTCGCAGACACAAAATGCCGCCAAAGCCGGTGCGGTACCGCCCGAACAATCCCCGTTCGCCGCAACCAACTCGAACCGTACATCAAACGCCAATTCAGTTCCAAAGGCAACATCCGAACAACTCGCCTTGTTCAAACGTTCGTATGAACAAGGCAAAATGTTTGAACAACGCGGCGAACTGACCAATGCCGAAACCGCGTATCTACACTCTATCAACGCGATTCAAAACACAACAAACGTCAACGAAAAGTCGCAGGCACAATACCGTTTGGCAGTCATCAAAGCACGTACCAAACAGTACAAAGAGAGCGAAACGTTATTCCGCGATGCCGCTCCGCACATCGGCGAAAACAGTGTATTCTTCTGCGACTTCGCTCAAATGTACTACGAACAAGGTCGTCTCATTGAGGCGGAATTGGTACTAAAACGTGCTCTCGAATTTGCGTACGGCGACCGTCGTACACAAGAGTTACTTGCAATAAGCATCCTATTGCAGCGCGACCGTGAAACCGAAGGAATGCGTTATCTCAAACAGGCGTTAGGCGAGGAACGCGCGTTACTGGAACTCGCGAAGATTTACCGCAGCCGCGGCGACATCCAGCGCGCGAAGTTCGCGGAAGAAAAAGCCGCCGAAATGAATCCGCAAAACGCGTCAGCAAACGTTCAGGCAAACGCAGTACAGCCGCCTGTTCAGACAACTCAATCCGGCTCATCGTTTGGTCTGCCAGTTGCCGCTAATAACCAATTGAGTACGCCAGCGGCTACCAAACCGCAGAACGAATACGCTGCATTGCCGCAAAATGCTAACACTGTTGCCGTACCGCCAACAGTTACAAACGTTTTCACAAATGCCGCTCCAGCACCAACGCCGCAACCGGTACCGCACGCGACAAATCCGTTAGCAAGAAACGCGTTTGAGAGTACTGACGTTCCGAACACAGCATCGTCCGTGCAAACTCCGGTAGAGAAAATCCCGTCATCGCCGTTTGACGCGGCTATTCCGGCGAATAGTAACGAAAAAGATAACGGACGGTTGCCGCAAGCGACTGTCCCGCCGCCAACGGTTCGGACAACAGTTAATCCGGTAGTTCAACCTATACCCACACCGAACGCTTTTGAAATGACCGCGAACAACAGCAGTACACAAGTTCGCGACCTCAATGCGCCGCCAGTTACGTGGCAACCTCAAAAACCCGCGTATCAGCCGGTAACACAGCCCGCAACGGTTTCGCACTCTGCGGTTCAGTCTGTTCAGCCGCCAAGTACAAACACGCCTCCGAATGTCAGAACGGTTATATCAAAAGAAAATCCGGTACAATTTCCGAGTTACAAGCCCGTACAAGACCCGTCACTCGCCGTCGAATTTGTTCCTGCACCGCCGAACAGTCCGTCTAACATAACATTCCAGCAACAGCAGCCCGCGCCGAGTAACGTGACCAATAATCCGCCGCAGGTGAATCCGATGGCGGACAACATTGTTTACAATCAAATTCCAAATCGCAGTCAGAGCCAGAATGGTAGTCAAAATCGCAGTCAAAATCGTGATAATGATTTAAGACAACAGAATAACAAACAGTACAATAATCCCGCTCCGTCACCGGAAAGTATCGTGCTGAACAAGCCGCCTGTTGTACCGCGAGCCGATTCGCCAGTCGTGTTGCGTCAACCACAAACACGTCCAAACGCGGCGCAGCCAGCGTTATCGTTCGCACCGCTTCCACCAGTGTTTGATGAAAATGTTGACCAAAATGCCGTTGCGCAAGATTCGCAAACACCTGACACCGCAATTGCGGCAAACACAACCGCGAGCATTGATAACAATGCAACACAAAGTGACGACATTGCCGACCGTTTGCGCGACTTCGCGTACTTGAATCAGTCACGTAAGACGGAACAAAGGCAACCGACTTCGTTTGACCGCTTGCCGACAAATCCGTTACTCGCAAACAAGCAACAGGCGAGCAAGCCGCAGCCCGAACCGTCAATTGTTGACGTTCCGCCAGCGGAAGCGTTGGCGGTGAATCAGAGTACGCCGCATGCGGATGAAAGCCATGTCGCGAGACCGATACCGCACGCCGATGCGCCGAATCAGGAGCGTATTATATCGTCAATTCCGGTGAATCCATATTCACCCGCACCAGTCACAACAGTTCCATATACGTACCATGAACGTGAATATGCGTCAATGCCGCCTGCGCCGCCTGTACTGTCTATGCCGACCAACGAGACAACACGTGAACCGCGTCAACAAGCACCTCAAATCGCGTCAAGGACACCGCCGGCAGTCAATCAAAATCCGCCGTTACTGGTAATACCGGAATTGTTGCCTTCCGAGCAAGCCGCTCCTAACACCATCGCAACTGTAACTCCAAACGTAACACCAAATCAAACGACAGTAGAAGATACGCAGATTCAGAATACGTTACCAACTCCGTCAAACAGGGAGATACCAATCGCGGCACCGGTCAGCAAACCAGACCCGCGAGCGGTCGTAGTCAATCCTCCGGCACCAGCGAGGCAACAACCGGTACCGTTCGACGAGCCGGTTACGGATACGGCGGTGGTAAATCCGGTAACGAAACCGCCGGTTGCGTATCCTGTTCCACCGAAACAGCCGCAGGAAATCGCGTCGATTCCAAGTCAGAATCGGGATAAAAATGAAAATCGTTCGCAACAACTAACACAGGCACAACGTCAGCAACAGTTGCAAAAGAGAATCGCGGCGAGACAAGCGGAAGCGAATCCTGCCGATACAGTTGGAATACCGCAGGAATCACCCGATACGGCGGAGCAACTTGCAAGTACGGTACGTTCAGGACAACAGCAAAAGCCCAAAGAATCGTTGCCCGCCAAACAAGTCATAACGACCCGTGACCTTGATGAGACCCAATACGCTCAACGGCAACAGGCATCGCGGCTTGCACCGCCGCCGGTAGTTGCGTTGGCACCGGGAATCCCAACTGATAATCACAGTAATCAATCATCTGACTTCGATTGGGGCAGTGATGATGTGGGCTTTACAAGTACGAAACAGGTGACGAAACAAAAATCTGTGCAACCAAAACGTCAACCGATGAGTTTAGGTCCGCAGGATGACGGCTTCGCGAGAACAAAACAGTACCAGTAATGTTACCAATTTTATGTAACTGTTCACGGGTAATTTTTAACACAAAGCATTTTATACATTATGTCAACAACACTCCTCCCGCCGCACCAGCCGCCAGACATTAGCGCATATCTTGAACATGCGTCACTCCATAAATCGTCGATTGAGAAACGTCTGATTGAACAACGTCTGGTCGGGTTTGACGAGTTCGACATACCATCGAATCCGCTTGACGAACTTGACGTGCTGAACCACTATGGGTTCGCGGGCAAATGCGATATGACCGACAAGTTTCGCGTGCTGACTGTCAACGACCATTCGTTTGGTAACGAGACATTGTTTATTGCGGTTCAACTCATTGACACTGACGGTCTGGTTGTTCACTACGACTCGTGTCCCGAAACGCTCGAACTTGTGCGGCGGCGGGCGGATACCTTACAACTCTCTGACCGTATTCGTTTCACAAGCGACCTCGATATGTTGTTAAGTTCGCTGCGGGCAACGTCGCCGCCGGAGGAAGCCGAACGCGGCTTTGGTCTCTTCGACTACGTTCGCTGTTGCAACGCTCTAGACCATTCGGACAAACCGCTCGAACTGTTCGATACAATGTTAGCGTTTGTGAAAGAAAACGGCGTACTGGGAGTTTCGTGTCTCGGCTACTATGGTCGCGAGCCGCACCGTCAGTTGCAACAACTCGCGAAAATTGTCGCCGAAGAGATTGACGGCGTGAAGCAAGAGATGATGTTTATCCGTGAATTGTACAACTTCGCGCTACCGAATTGTTGGAGCAAGTTGGCGTTCGAGAATCTCGAATCGCCGTTACGCGCAATGACGGACGAGGCAATCCTGACGGACATTATGCGTGAAGACAAGTTCGCGTTACGAGTACCGGAATTGCAGACGTTACTGGACGAACACGGTTTACATCTTGCGTCGTTCTCACGTCACACGCGGGCGATGTATCAACCTTGGTTCGCGAAACGGAACAAAGAGTTGGAAGAGCGTTTACAAACGCTGAACGAAAAACAGTTAGCGGCGATTTCGGAAATCGCGTGGAACAAAATCGAACGTCACATTTTTTGGGCGACGCGCCGCGAGAATACCCGTCCAGACTACAACGATCCCGACAACATCCCGTTCTTCCATCACTTCACAAATCGAAGTCACGGTTGGCGGCAACATTTACTTGGACTAAAACCCGGTAAGCCGCTGGAAGTAAACGCAACAGTAGCACCGCAAGAACAGTTTCAGTTGAAGAGTGACTGGAATGATGTGACGTACCGTTTTGTAACGTTAATTGACGGTTACAAAACGCTTGGAGAAATCGCGGTAGTGATAAGGGAAGAAAGCCGTCTGGGATTGGACGAGATAATAGAAACGTGCGGACGTTTTCTAAAAGCGGTAGAATGGGAAGACGCAATCCTGATACGAAGCAGAGAAACATCATTCATACCGTTCACCGCGAGACAAGTAAGAGCAGATAACGGAATGACAAAATAAGTCCCGCAGGAACAGCACTTTTTAACCGTAGGATTTATTCTGCGGTTTTAACCAAATTCATAATTACTCCAATGAGACCCATAACGAATCTTCCCGCCCAAGTTCTGGAATACGATATTGATTCCATCGTCCGCGATATGATAGCAACTTCCGGTCGCACGGAAAAACCAATCGTAATTCCGGACGAAGTCATCAAACTTGATACCGCGACGGGCAAAGTCCGCACGCAGTACGAAGAACTACCGTATCCGTTCCGTAATCCGGAAGATGAAAGCAAACGTTTACTTTCAACGTTTCTGGACGACTTGTGCGAAGTGAATACGATGTGCTTTCGCGGACGGCGTTCGTTCAATCATCCGTTCCGCGCGTTGGTAGCAGGCGGCGGAACAGGCGACGCGGTTGTGTTTCTGGCATCGCAGTTGCGGGCGGTACCGCGTGCGGAAATAGTCTATGTTGACTTGTCAGCCGCGTCGCAAAAAGTTGCGCGCGAGCGGCTGCACAATTACGCGGTATTCCAAAACGACCCGAATATGGAAGAAATAGTAACGTTTTATCAGGCATCGTTGTTAGACGTGAAGAAACTAAGTATCGGTACGTTCGACTACATAAATTGTTCCGGTTGCCTACATCACTTGGCTGACCCGCTGGAAGGTTTGTTAGCGTTGAAGAGTGTAATGCGAAACGACGGCGCGATGGGGATAATGGTTTACGGACAAATCGGACGTACAACAATTTACGCGATGCAAGACCTGTTACGAATTATGCACAGCGTTCCCGATACGAGCGTTGACACGCAAAGAAGAGTTGACGACGCGCGATTGGTTTTGAATAACTTACCGTCAACAAACTTGCACAAGCACAACGGACGCTGGTTAGGCGGAGCGGTTGACGTGGAACTATACGATATGTTCCTGCACAGCCGCGACCGTGCATACACAATCCCGCAACTATACGATTGGATAGAGGCGGCGGGACTGAACTTAACCGCATTTTCGCCGCCAAGCAGTCAGCGTCTAAAAGCGTCAACGTCACCGTGTCCGCTGCCGCCGTCGTTGAGAAAAGCACTGTCGCAACTATCCGAAAGAAAACAAGCGGCAATACTTGAAATACTGGACGGAACAGTAAACACGATAGAGTTTTACCTAACGCAAAGTAATTCGTGCCAGTGTGAAACAACTACATCGGACATTATCCCATACTGGGGTTTATCAGCGGTAACAGAAAATCTTCCCAAAAGGGTTCAAGCCGTCAAAGAGGAACGCGGTGCGATAAACGTAAGCATAAGAACGAGTTCAACGCCAGTATTCGCAACAATAGAAACAACTCCGCCAGTAGGAAAATTCCTGCAACTAATCGACAACAAAAAATCAATAGGCGAAATTCTGGTACAACTATCAAAAGCATACCCGGAGATGAATAACCTGAAATTGCAAAAAACAATCTACGACCGCCTACAACAACTAATAGACCTACGCCTAATAAGATTCCGCCACCCGCAATCAGACCTGTCGAAATTATGCTATACGAAGTAAAGAAAAAGAATTTTAGATTTATAATTTTAGATTTTAGATTTTGTAAAATCAAATCTAAAATAACTGTATTCTTCGTGTCTTCGTGGTGAAAAATTTATTGCTGTGACGACAGCCAGAAGATTTATGCCTATCGTTATACAGGTAACGTTTGAAAATTACGTTACTTACATTACAGCTTAACAGATGTTGACGAAGAATCCTTACCCCTACGGGGCATCCCTTTGAAGGTGGTTTTTACCGCATAAAATTTACCTATTTTAATGTAAACATTCACCAGTCGCCCCATTTTCACATCCAAGTTCCTAAAATACCTATTTTTAC
>JAITST010000069.1 GCA_031287585.1 Planctomycetaceae bacterium
ATCCATGTTTAACCCCTACGGGGTAAGGACTCTTTGTCAACATCTATTAAGTGGTAATGTAAGTAGCGCATCCGTCGCCTATTGCTCTGTCAAGAGCGTTTTATTGTTTTACGGTGACTAACGAATTTGTGGTGAAAAATCTATTAACAGCCAACAAATTTATGCCAAATGGATTCCTCACTAATTTTTACACCCCTGTTGCTTGTAATTTTTGCCACCGCCCCTTGAAATTGTTGGAAAATATGTTAGACTTCTTGTTTCGATTTTTGTTGAGGAGCGGCGGGATGTGTTTTTGCCGTTGCCTTTTTGTTTTCACTTATCATTATTTGTAACTATTGTAACAACTATGCCTAGACCATCTTTTAACAAGCGTAAAGGTAAATTCGCCAGTAAAAAACGCACGAAAGCCAAAGTTCACGGGAAGAAGAAAGACCCGTTGGCTGTGGGCGGCGAGCGTCCGCATCCGATGTTTGTTGACTACAAGGACATCGAACTACTCAAAAAACTCACTACACGGCAAGGCAAAATCATTAGCCGTCGCAAAACGGGTTGTTCCGCTGTCAGCCAGCACGCAATCGCCGCCGCTGTCAAACGTGCACGTTTTATGGCGCTGTTGCCGTTTGTTGGTGATTAGTGTTCGGTAACGTTGGTTTTCAGTATTGTCGTTGGTTATTCTACGGCAGTGGCGGTGTTGCGTGTGTTATGTCCAATAAAATTTTTTACACGTTTTAATTTAGCGGGTAGGTGACGAGTTTTTTCGTTCGCTTATTCGCTGTGTTTCGTTTGTGACCATTCTTGACAAATTCTTTCGGATGTTTTAGTTTTGAGAGTTTCAATTCGGGAGTTTCAATGGAAATTGAACCAACAAAAAAAGCAGATGTTCTGATAGAGGCGATGAAATGGATTCGCGAACATCGCGGCAAGGTGACTGTAATCAAACTCGGCGGCAGCGTGATGGAAGACACGGCGGCGATGTTGCACTTGTTGCTTGATGTTGTTTTCATGGAAACGGTTGATATGCAACCGGTGATTGTTCACGGCGGCGGTAACGCGATTTCGCTGGCGATGAAGGAGGCGGGTATTGAGCCGCGTTTTGTTCAGGGACGGCGTTATACTGATAAGGCATCGCTTGAAATTGTGAAACGTGTTCTCGGTGAGGAGATTTGCGAAGACCTCGCGAACCGTATTGAACAACTCGGAGGTATCGGGCATCCGCTTACGCCGTTAGATAGACAAAGTATTTTGGTCGGGCGTAAACTCGCGATGAATGACGAGAAAGGAAATCCGATTGACTTGGGTTATGTTGGTGAAGTTACGAATGTGTTGACTCGCCCGATTATACGGTGTTGCGAACGCGGCGTGATTCCGATTATTCCGTCAATTGCGGTGATGGAGGATTGTCCGGGACAGTGTTTGAACGTGAACGCGGACACGGCTGCGACGGCGGTAGCGAAGGCGTTGAAGGCGGAGAAGTTGATTTACGTTAGTGAGGTAAACGGTGTTCGTACCGACCCGAACGACCCGAGTTCGATGCTCGAATCAATCACTGCCGGCAAAGCCCGTGAAATGCTTGCGTCGGGGATGATTGTCGGCGGGATGATACCGAAAATTCAAGCGTGTCTGGAAACGTTAGAACGCGGGGTAGAGAAGATTCACATCATCAATGGTCGTCTGCGGCACTCGTTACTTTTGGAAGTGTTCACAAGCAGCGGTGTTGGAACGGAAATCACTAGTAAGTGACGGACTTTCTGAAGCGTTAAAGCCGTTAGAGGAAATTAAAGAATGACGAAGAACTTGGTGATTACTTAAACCAATTGATTCAGTTTATCACAAGAGTTTCCGCCACATACGGAAAACGTATGGACAAAATCGCGGTACAGAAACTTTTAGAACCAATTTTGAAAGAAAGGACACGAACAATGATATTGACAGTTTTTGACGAAACGTTTTTAGAAGGTAAAGCTGAAGGCATAGTCGAAGGCAAGACAGAGGGAATGATCGAAGGCAAGGCGGATGGCATAATTCGTGTACTAACTTACCGAATCAAAGAGCCGCCAAAATCCATTCAGAACAAAATCAACTCTATGACCAGCATTCAAAAGTTGGACGAGTTGCTTGTACTTGCGTCAACTTGTGTATCAATGAATGAATTTTCGTCGGCGTTGAAGTAACGTTATTTGTAATTCACTTACCCTTAAATCGTTTGCAACTGACCTTGCTAAACTACTCACCTCACAATGACAACACAACAAACACTCAATAAATATCAACAATACGTAATTGGTAACTACACACGTTTTCCGGTTGTACTGGTTCGCGGTGAAGGTTCGCGGATTTGGGATGCGGACGGTAAATGTTATATCGACTTCTTTCCGGGTTGGGGGTGCGGTTTGCTTGGTCATTGCCCGCCGCCGATCGTCAAGGCAGTCCAGAAGCAAATGGAAACGTTAATCCACGTCCCGAACTCGTGGCATACGGAACAGCAAGCCGAATGGGCGCAGATGTTGTCCGAACGTTCGTTTGGTAAAGCGTTCTTTTGCAACAGCGGTACCGAAGCAAATGAAGCCGCGATAAAACTTGTGCGGCTCGCGACACCGAAAGAGCGTTACAAGATAATTACGTTTCACGGCAGTTTTCACGGGCGGACAATGGGTTCGATTTCCGCAACGGCACAACCGAAGTACCACGATGGACTGCAACCGCTTCTGCCCGGCTTCACATACGTTCCGCACGGAGACATCAACGCGGTCAAGGACGCTATCGACCATGAAACTGCGGCGATAATGATAGAGCCGATACAAGGTGAAGGCGGAGTACGAATGCCGCCGTCCGGTTTTCTGAAAGAATTACGCAACTTGTGCGACACGAATGACTTGATACTGATATTCGACGAAGTTCAAACGGGTTGCGGACGAACGGGCGAATGGTTCGCGTATCAAACGTTCGGCGTACTGCCAGACGTGATAACGGTAGCGAAAGCGGTAAGCGGTTCGTTGCCGGGTGCGGCGATGTTGGTGAAAGAGAATCTGGCACCGGCGTTGCGTCCCGGAATGCACGCGGCGACTTATGGCGGTAATCCGATATCTGCCGCTGCCGGTATCGCAACTATTAAAATGATAGAGGAACAAGGTCTGCTTGAAAATGTCCGCAAACTGGAAACGTTGTTCCTTAATGAGTTCAACAAACTACACGGCGAGTTGGAAATCATACAAGACGTTCGTGGAAAAGGTGTGATGATAGGAGTTGAACTTTCGGTGGAAGGTGAGCGGGTAGTGAACGGTTGCCGCGAACGGGGACTGTTGATAAACTGTACGCACGGCAACGTAATCCGTTTGCTTCCAGCGATGAATCTAACTGTAGCCGAAGCTCAGGAAGGAATAGACATAATCGCGGATGTGCTACGGAATTTGTAGAACGAAACCGCATAATCAAAGGAGCA
>JAITST010000076.1 GCA_031287585.1 Planctomycetaceae bacterium
CTGGTCAACAAAATAAGGACGTTACAAAAGAGACCTTAACGGCATTGTTTCCCCAAGGAAATAACCTCATCACATTATAGTTACTCTAAAATGGTACTCAAACTGTAAATGAAGCAGCAAAGTTTGTTTTCCACAAACCTACCTACCACTAAATTGGAAAATCACACAATTTTTGCCCCCCATTGACAAATTTGAATAAAGAAGGCATAATGCTAGACTTCACGCTTACGATATGTTTTCGCAAGCAAAATCGCACCAAACTTTTCTCGAAAGGAAAGACAAATGACAAATTATGTAAAAACACAAATTAACACAATTTACCAAATGTTAAAATGGGGGGGGGCGCAGTTTGTAGAAGATACAATAATTGCTCTTCTCGCTCGGCTTTTACTTTGGTTGAACTTCTAGTTGTTATCGCCATTATTGGCGTTCTGATTGCTTTGCTCTTGCCCGCTGTGCAAGCCGCCCGTGAGGCGGCGCGTAGGATGCAATGTAGCAACAACATGAAGCAATGGACGATTGCTCTACACAATTACCATGATACCTATCAGGCGTTTCCCGCGGCTCATAATCCGTGCCATGGGACAGGTAATGTTAAGTATCAGCGTTTTAGCACCCACTATTGCCTTCTTCCGTTTATGGAACAGCAGGCACTTTTTGATACCATCAAAACAGTTCAAGGAACAAGTTATGCAGGTGCACAATGGCCTTGGAATGCTTCTAGTGATCTCCACAATGCATGGAGACTCAATGCTGTCCTTTGTCCTTCCGACAGCAATTCCAGAACGCCGATCAACTCCGGTACACCCACCAACATCGTTGTCAGTTATGGAGACGGAGCATGGGAAATTTCCAATTACGATCATCTCGGAGGCGGGCAGAATGACGTTTCTTCACGTGGTATGTTCTATCCCCGATTTTGGAAACCCATCGCGGCGGCCACCGATGGAACAAGTAACACTATCGCAATCAGCGAGAGTGCTGTTGCTCCAGCATCAGGGAGTAATCTGATCAATGGCGGAATTACCGATGCTGCGTTGGAAGGGGGAGACGTAACATCGGGACGCACATACAAACCATCCCTTTGTATGGCAGTAAAAAACGGCAAGACCTTTTCCAGTACTGCCACAAGTTTTTGGCGGGGTACCCGTTATCTGGACGGCATGGTTCTCTATTCAGGATTTAATACTATCATGCCGCCCAATTCCCCAAGTTGTATGCCTACTCCTGCTTTGGAAGTTCGTGCGGGACTTTATACGGCGAATAGTAATCATAGCGGCGGAGTCAATTGCGGACTGACAGATGGTTCCGTTAAATTTGTTTCCGAAACAGTGGACACAAACGGACTTCCTGATGCTCTGCAAGGCAAATGGTTGACTGGTGAAAGCCGGTATGGTGTTTGGGGAGCGATGGGAACGCCTGCTGGCGGAGAATCAAAAGCACTGTAGTAATCGTTTTTTTGTACCAGATTTTTTTCGGGCAAGATAATGTGTCTTGTCCGATTGTTTTCTTTTAACATTTCTAGTGGAGATTTTATTTATGTTTCGTTTTATTCAACTGATTTTGCTTTGCGTATTATTTTTCGTTTCGGGATGTAGTAATTCGTTACAACCGAAAGATTTACCGAAATTATATTCCTGTGTCATAACCATTACACAGGAGGGTAAGCCTTTGGATGGCGCAACTGTTGAACTTGTTGTGACAGACCATGAGAACTCCAAATACAAATCTCTTGCCATTACCGACGTGGAAGGCAAAGCCATTATGTCCACTTACGGACATAACGGTGTTCCTGTAGGAAAATACAAAGCCGTTGTGACAAAAGAAATCACCGACGATATTGTTTATAAAGAAAACGAATCTGGCGGCAAGGATTTGGTCAGTTATAAAAAATACAAAATGGTCGAGGAACAGTTTTCCGATCCTCAAATCACTTCGCACGAAATCGAAATCACCGGCAAGGGAAAGGTTGCGAAAACGTTCGATGTAGGCAAAGCGATTCGGCAACTCGTCAAGTAATACGTAGCAAGGTATCGCCGCAATACCGAAGCGTGCGCATGCCGGTCACGATTGAAAATTGCTCGCGGCTGCATCACGGCACAAACAATTTTCAATCGTTACCGATATAAATTAAAAACCGCCAACTCATCCTCACACAGCACTACGTAAGTTGCGGCTTACTGGCTTTGCCGCTGACATTGATTGTATCAAACGTTGCCATTGTAACGGCGTACCGGGGGTGATTCTTCCTAGTGCTACCGACGTTTCGCTGCCCGTCAGTTGCGGCAGGTTGGCTGGAATTTGGTCAACGAACATTACTCCCAGTATCGCTGTACAAAGCGCGTCGAAGGTGTCCGAAGCGATTCCGAGCCGCGAAATCGGGATTAGCGGACGGTTGTCCAGTAACGTTGTCAGCCGGCTCAACAACAATCCGTGTTGTGCCGCACCGCCCGTTAAAATAATTTCCGCGTCGCCGTTGCCGCTTGTTTGCATCGCTTGCAAAACTACCGCCGCAGTTTCCTCCGCGATTAAATGAGTCGCGGTGCACAACACGTCTCGTATCGCCCACGACGCACCTGACTTGCCGACCGATTCGCGTAAATACGGTTCCGGCGAAATACCATACGGATTCCAAACCAACTCGTTCGACGCGAGTGACCGCCACGTTGTTAGTAACTCCGGTATCTGACAACCCTGTACCGTTAGCCGTCCGCCTTGGTCAATTGTTTGAACGCCCTTCGTGAGTTGGTACGTTAGTGAATCAAGCAGCAAGCCGCACGGTACGATGTCGTGATGTTCGATTTTATTTGCCGCGATTAGCGATGTCGAACGCGGTATCCACGTTGTCTTTGCGACATTACCCAAGTCGATTAACACGCGGTCTTTCTCGGCAGACTTGAGCAATACCCACGCCGGAAACGCGAACAACGGACCGCCTTGTCCGCCCGCCGCTATGTCACGGGCGGGGAACGAGTCGATTATATTCAAGCCGGTTCGTTGCGCGAGTAATTCGGGTGAACTGAGACTTTCGTAGTGTTGACCGTTCGCGTAATACTGCCGTATGCCAGGGTCGGAAACACCAACCGCGATTATATCTGACGGATGCAAGTGCGATTCGGATAACAATTCCTGAATCGCCTCCTCTTCGAGACTTGTTACGTCACGTATTAATGAGTGTTTCTCTTCGCTGTTACAATGTTTGGGAAAACCGTCGTGATACGTAACCGGCTTCGCGATTGCGTTGTCGTCATCATCGTTTGAGAGCGACAGCATAATCTTGTCAAACAACGTAACCAAATCGTCCGGCATATCAAACGACATCGCCTTCCGTATTTCAAGCGGCGCGCCGCTCCCCTGACCGTGAACGCCAACTACCGCGGCATCTAACCGCGAGGCATCCCCCGAAACGCTAACCCCAACAAACCAACGCGGTGATCTACTATCTTTAACCGCCGTATTATTTATGTTACCGTGTAAATTGAAAACCATTGTATCGTTTTTTGTAGTTTGGTAGTGTGTTCCGATTAAAATGTGAAAATACGGAAACCGAGGTGAAGTGTAACAATGATTTTGTTTTTTGACAAGGGGAAAATGTGCGGGAAATGGTATCTATTCGCGATTTTTATCATCAGCACTTTCCCCAAATACAGGTTTTACAATGAATAAAAATTGCCCCCCTTCAACAACCATAACACATTGAATACAATAGTTACCTCATTGATACGCTCATTTACAGTATTTACACAATTTACAAACCAATCTCACAATGGCTTACGGTTTTATACGATTTGCCGCGGCGGTGCCGGAACTTTTAGTCGCGGATTGTTCGTTCAACGCGGACAGGATTATCGAAATGATTATCCGCGCGGAAGACAACGATGTCGACGCGGTTTGTTTTCCCGAACTTTGCATTACCGGTTATACCTGTGCCGACCTTTTTTTTCAACAGCGTCTTCTCGACGATGCAATCGCTGCTCTCGACCGTATCGCCACACAAACTTTTTCCACCACCGGTATCGCGATTGTCGGTTTGCCGTTACGAGTCGGTTATCAGTTGTTCAATGCCGCGGTGGTCTTGCAGGGCGGTCATATCATTGGCTGCGTACCGAAAATCAATCTTCCGAACAACGCCGAGTTTTACGAAAAACGCTGGTTCGCGTCTGGTAAAACGTTAAATGTGAACGAAGTTATCATCTGCGGACATACAGTTCCCATCGGTAACGATTTACTCTTCGCGAACTCACAATACACGTTCGGTATCGAACTTTGCGAAGACCTTTGGATGCCGATTCCGCCTAGTTCACGGCAAGCGTTAAACGGCGCAGACGTAATATTCAACTTGTCCGCGAGTAACGAGTTAATAGGAAAACATTCGTATCGCCGCCAACTTGTCGTGCAGCAGTCCGCCCGATGTAATGCCGGTTACGTTTACGTGTCCGCCGGTTCGGGTGAATCGACGACCGACATAGTTTTTACCGGTAACGCAATCATTGCGGAGAATGGAAAAATTCTCGCGGAGGCGGAACGGTTTTCTATCGAACCGCAACTTCTCGTTACCGAAATCGACATCGAACGTCTTCGCGCTGATCGTGTTCGCAATACCAACTTCGCGAATGACCGCAACGATTCGCCGTTGCGTGTTTTATCAATCGAAAACGTTGTAGAACATCCGCAACCGCGAACGTTACAACGCAAAATAGAGAAGCACCCGTTTGTTCCAACGGTAAACGAACGCGGTGAAAGTTTCGAAGAGATACTCTCAATTCAAGTCGGCGGACTCGGCAAACGTTGGCGGCACACGCAGGCGAAGTGCGTCGTGATGGGCGTGTCGGGCGGTCTTGATTCGACGCTCGCGCTGCTTGTTTGCGTGAAGACGTGCGACAAGTTTAAGTTTGACCGCAAGCAGGTTGTCGGAATTTCGATGCCCGGTTTTGGTACGACGGAGCGGACACAGAATAACGCGGAGGAGTTGATGGCGGCGTTAGGTGTTACAAGTTTGAACATACCGATTACCGACGCGGTGTTGCAACATTTTCGCGACATCGGACACGACGTTAATGTTCACGATATAACTTATGAAAATTCGCAAGCGCGCGAGCGGACGCAAATTTTGATGGACATTGCGAATCAGAGAGGCGGGTTTGTTGTCGGTACGGGCGACTTGTCGGAGTTGGCGTTGGGCTGGGCGACTTATAATGGCGACCATATCTCGATGTACGGTGTGAACAATGGTGTTCCGAAGACGTTGGTACGTTACTTGGTTGAATGGGCGGCGAAAAGTTTTGACGACAATGTTCGTAAAATTCTCGGCGACATTTTGGTAACGCCGATAAGTCCCGAACTGTTACCGCCGGACAGCAAGGGCAACATCGCGCAAAAAACAGAAGACATAATCGGACCTTACGAACTACACGATTTCTTTTTATACTATATTGTACGTTTTGGTTTTAGTCCGGAGAAGGTTGTGTTTTTGGCGGCGATAGCGTTTGCGGATTGTTACAGCGAGGACGAAATAAGACGTTGGTTAAAAGTTTTTCTAAAACGATTTTTCGCACAACAGTTCAAACGTTCCTGTATGCCGGACGGACCAAAGGTAGGCACAATAAACCTGTCACCTCGTGGCGATTGGCGAATGCCGAGCGACGCGATAGGATGGTGACAACTCACTTATATTTATGTTACTCATATTCATTCTCATCACAATTTTCCTCACTTCGTTCATCATAAGCAACTTGGTCTGCCGCTTTGTTATTCGCAGACCGATGCTTGATAACGCGGCTTCGGAGCGGCACAAGACTCACGTTGGTTCAATGCCGACTGGCGGCGGGATTGGAATTTGGCTTGGGGTTTTGATTCCTACTGTTGTTGGTTGCGTTGGGCTTGTTGTTATAAAAATGTTTCCGTCGTTGCAGGAATTTTTGCCGGAGTTTATTCGTGTTCACGTTCCGGGACTTTGGTACCGGCTAGACCAACTTGCCGTGCTTATTACGGTTGGTAGTGTACTCGCTATCGTTGGTACGATTGACGACAAGTTCAAACTCAGTTGGAAACTCCGTCTCGCTCTTCAAAGTTTGGCGGCGATTGTTGTTGTGAGTTACGGATTCAGGTTCACGATTTTTATCGACTGGCAAGCGGCGGCTTTTGTGTTGAACGTGTTGTGGATTGTCGCATTGACGAACTCGTTCAATATGCTAGACAATATGGACGGCTTGTCGGGCGGTGTCGCGGCGATTTGTTCGGCGTTCCTGATTGCGGTAATGTTAATCGCTCCGCAAGCGACCGGCGCACAACTTTTCATCGCGTCGTTTTTGACTTTGTTGTTCGGTGCTTTGGCTGGTTTTCTGACGTTCAACAACCCGTTTCGCACGTCGCTATTTATGGGTGACGGCGGCGCGTACTTTATCGGTTTTACGATAGCGTCGCTGACAACGGTTGCGACATACTACGAACAAACCGGCATCCCGAAGCCGCAACTGATATTTGTACCGATACTGATTTTAGCGGTACCGATTTACGATACGATAACGGTAGTTTCAGTACGAATATGCGAAGCCCGCAGTCCGTTTGCCGGAGACAAGAGCCACTTCTCGCACCGCTTGGTAGCAAAGGGCTTATCACGCCGCAACGCGGTGCTGACAATATACCTAACAACGACAGTATGCTCACTCGGTTCGCTGCTGCTATATCAAGTAAATTTTTTCGGTGCGGTAGTAATAGCGGTGCAGACATTGTTGCTGCTGGTACTGGTCGGAGTGTTGGAATTGAGGGATTGATTCACAAGTTATATGCAACTAGTCACTAACAGAGTCTCTACGAACAATTCATTTATTAACAACCAATTATTTTACTATGAAAAACTTTTACATTTTACTTACAGTTGCCTTTTTTATGTTACCAACCATTCTGTCTGGTCAGGAGACTTAGTCTACCGAAGAATCCGTACGTTGTTTTGGTTTTGATTGATGATATGGGGTGGAGTGATTGATCTTGTTTTGGTAATACCACAATCAAAACCGCGAACATTGACCGTCTTGCCGCTGAAGGAATTGCGTTTACTCAGTTTTACGTCTCCGCCCCGATTTGTTTGCCGTCGTGTTGTGCGTTGACAACCAGTCAGTATCCGTATCGTTGGAAAATTACGTCGTATCTCGACAATCGCGACGCGAATATTCGCCGTAATATGAATAAGTGACTCGCCCCGAAAGCACCTAGTGCCGCACGTTTTTTTCACAAGTCGGGTTACGTTACCGGTCATTTCGGGAAGTGGTATCTCGGCGGTCAGCGTAATGTCGGTGACGCTCCGCTCATTACCGAGTACGGGTTCGACGAATCGTTGACAAACTTTGAAGGACTCGGCGACCGTGTTTTACCGCTCTTAAATTCGTTCGATGGTACCAAATCGAAAAAGTATGCTCTCGGCTCAGACAATCTCGACGCGATGAAATCACGTGGGTTGACCGTAATCGTGTTACGACCGCATACGTCGAACGTTCGTTGAAATTTATCAAAGCGGCGGAGCAGGCGGGTAAGCCATTTTATGTCAATCTTTGGCTCGACGATGTTCACTCGCCATTCTTTCCGGCGGCGGAACTTCGTGGTAACGAAAGTAAGAAAGACCGTTATCACGGCGTATTGCTTGAGATGGATAGCCAACTCGCTCCGCTATTTGATTACATACGCAACAATGAATCGTTACGTGAGAATACGTTGCTTGTTTTGTTGAGTGATAACGGACCAGAGTCGGGAGCCAGTTCACCGTTACCATTTCGCGGCGGTAAAGGTACGCTGTACGAAGGCGGTACACGTTCACCGTTAATCGTTTGGGGCAACGGCATCGTCGCGGCGGACAAACGCGGAAGCCGTAACACCGCCTCCGTGTTTCAGTCTATTGACCTTGTGAGGTCGTTGCTGCGTATCGCTGGTGTCGAAGTGAGCGACGAAATGATTTTCGACGGTGAAGATTTTTCCGAAGTGTTATTAGGTAAAGCATTCACGGTTAGTCATTTTTATTTGGTACACTCCCAGCGTTTTGTACACCAGTTGATACCAACTCGTCCCTTCAGGCAACTTGAATGGACATTGACTTTGACGTTTTAGGAAGATTGTCATTCGTTAGTTCGTGTATTCTCGCCCGCGTCTCAATCATCGCTTGCTTCGACGGTATCCGATTCCAATAACGAAATTTACGACCTTTGAGGTCTTTGTTGTATTGAAAAGAGTAACCAAGAAACTCCAATGTTGTGCCGGGTTGCTTTACGTCAACCACTTTCGTTTTCTCACGATTGATTTTCAATCGTGATTCCCACCCAGTTCTTGATAGTGTTGCCTACGTACTTCGTCATTATAACGAAGTCGTCGGCATACCGAATCATCCGAGCATTCGCCATCTTCACGAGACCGTCCTGTCCGCCGAATGAAACTTCTCACGTTCCTGGCTTGACTATCCACGCCCGCTGTTCCCTCTCAACCCGTACCGTCCAACGTCTGCATACGTTTGTTCTTCAACGTTAGTCATCTTCGGAAGACGTGTCTCGATAAAATAGTGTAACGAGACCGAACCGCCGGTAAATTTAACCCTGTGCGTTATTCACATTACATCTTGCGTGTTCGCTCGACGATTCTCCCCCCTGCCGCTTACCCAACAAAAGCGTCGTCTAACTACGTGCCACTCAAACAATTCTCACGGTAAGTTCCTCTCAACTTACAAGCCAAACCTCGTGGCGATACCAAAGGCACGAAGAGTCGCGGAGACGTATTTTTTTGTAACTTATTCTATTATAAATCATTAGTCACCGTAAAACAATAAAACGCTCTTGACAGAGCAATAGGCGACGGATGCGCTACTTACATTATCACTTAATAGATGTTGACAAAGAATCCTTACCCCTTACGGGCATCCCTTTGAAGGTGTCTTACAATTTGTCCATATTTTTTATTTTTTACTCCCGATTGAAAGGAATCACGATGGACATTTTCGATATCGTATTCTCAAAGTATGATCTCAAAACTCCTTTTACCGCTCTTGTTCGTGCAACGCTTCAGCGTCTTATGCCCGCGTCGCAGTTGGACAAACTATTCAACGACGTTGCGGACA
>JAITST010000114.1 GCA_031287585.1 Planctomycetaceae bacterium
GGGGCGAAGGTTGAAGCAGACGGAGAAGATGACGGTACTGTGTCCGATCAATGGAAACTCTGCGGGAATAACCCATAACACCCGCCAAATTTTTATGCACCCATGAGGAATGTAGGTTGGCAGGGGGGCTTTTGTTTTGACTGCATTTGAGGTACAATTGATAGTTCGTTTTCTTAAATTCGTTCGTTTAACCGGAACATTTATGTTGAACCTACCATCGTTAGTAGCTAATTTTCCGCTTATCAATCCGTCGTTGCTTGCTTGTGACTTTACACGGCTTGGTGATGAGATTCGCGATGCCGAAATTGCTGGTGCGAAAATTTTGCACCTCGACATTATGGATGCCCATTTTGTTCCGAACCTGAGTTTCGGAATACCTGTTGTCGAGGCGATTCGACGTTCGACTGACTTGCCGCTTGATGTTCATCTTATGCTCGATGAGCCATGGCGTTACATTAAACCGTTTCGGCTCGCTGGTGCAGATATGTTGACGGTTCATATCGAAGTGTTGCCCGACCCGCGATGGACACTCGAAACTATTCACCGCAGCGGCGCGGCGGCGGGTTTGGCGATAAATCCGCCAACTCCTGTTGAAATGTTATTGCCGTTTGTTTGTGAATGTGATATTGTGCTGACAATGAGCGTAATGCCCGGATTCGGCGGACAAAAATTCGATGCGGTTGCACTCGAAAAACTCAAGGCGATTCGCAAAGCCGCTGGCAAGGAAACGTTATTGTCAGTTGACGGTGGAGTGAACGAAAAAACAATCGCACAATGCGCATCCGCCGGTGCCAATACGTTCGTTGCCGGCACTGCGTTTTTCGGTGTGATTGACAGAAAAAAACGAATGACTGAACTGTACGACGCGTCAAAATCAAATGATTTTTTGAAAAGGTAGTAGGTAAAATAATTGTAACCGTTTGCGATAAAAGTATGTATCTTACGTCTTGAACGGCAACAAACAACAATACCCGCTAGTGTCTCGCGGGTATTGAAGTAATCAAAATTTAAGACTAGTATATTATCGAAAAATGTCAAACCAACTTAACGAACCGTCCGTCAAACCTGAACTCGGTGAGAACTTCGATATTCCGAAGCGTAAACGCGGTGTGCCGGAAGGACTTTGGATACGTTGTCCGGGCTGTCAGTCAACTATTTTCCGTAAGGAGGCAGAACGGCGAATGGGCGTTTGTCCTGAATGTGATTATCATTGGTACGTCACTGCGCAACAACGTATCGAACAGGTTCTCGACAGCGGTACGTTTGAGGAGTGGGATGCCGACCTCGTGCCGTCTGACCCGTTGACTTTTGCCGACCGTAAATCGTACCCGGAACGTGTTTTCGACGACCAGCAACTGACAGGATTGAAGGAAGCCGCTGTTACCGGACTTGGTCGTGTTCGTGCGCGGCGTGTCGCGTTTGCGGTTACGGATTCACGGTTTATTATGGGCAGTATGGGTTCGGTTGTTGGTGAAAAGTTGACTCGTGCGATTGAGCGTGCGGAAGAGCAGACGTTGCCGTTGATTATCATTTCCGGCAGCGGCGGCGGTGCGAGAATGCACGAAGGAATTTTCTCGTTGATGCAGATGGCAAAAGTTTCTGCCGCACTCGCTCGTTACGACAAAGCGGGCGGCTTGTTCATTTCGGTTTTAACTAACCCGACAATGGGCGGAGTCGCGGCAAGTTTTGCGTCACTGGGCGACGTGATTTTTGCCGAACCGAAAGCACTAATCGGCTTTGCGGGTCCGCGAACCATAAAAGCAACAATCCGTATCGAACTACCAAAAGGATTCCAAACAAGCGAGTTCCTACTAGAACACGGTTTCATTGACCGTATTGTCACACGTCAAAATCTAAAAACCGAGATTGCGAAGGCGATAGATTACTGTGGAAAATGATTGGGGAACAGTTTTCGTTAACAATGTTACTCAAACTGCGCCAATATGCCATTTACAGTTTGAGTCAACAACCAACTAACAATAAAACTACTATGTCAAGTAACCGAATTTCAATGGACGAATTACGCCGTTTGTTTGAAAGCGACGCTGAACAGTCGTCTAACGAACAACAGACCAGCGGGCAAACGAATATGGTTGATACAATGATATATCCGATTAAGGAGACCAGAATGACTCGTGACGACGCTTGGAACTTACTGACGCAATATAACAAGGACGATTTCCATCTTTATCATGCCCGAGTTATGGAAGGTGTGATGAAGTATTTTGCTTCACGCGAAGGTTTTGGCGACACGGCGGAATTTTGGGGGATCGTTGGCTTGCTGCACGATCTTGATTTCGAGATGTTTCCGCAGGAGCATTGTATTCGTCAACAAAACATTATGGCAGAATACGGTGTTGAACCGGCGATTATTCGTGCTGCGGCATCGCACGGATGGATGTTGACGGTCGATATTAAGCCGGAACATCGAATGGAAAAGATTCTTTACGCAACCGACGAACTGACCGGCTTGATTGGTGCAGTTGCCCTTATGAGACCGTCAAAAAGTGTTCAAGATATGGAAGCCAAATCTGTCGCAAAAAAATTCAAAACACCATCATTCGCCGCTGGCTGTTCACGCGACGTTATCCGGCGCGGCGCGGAATTGCTTGATTGGACACTAGACGAACTATTTGCAAACACGCTCGAAGCAATGAAAAATGTTAGCGTTGTACAATAGTAACAACCGCGGGTGAGGTGCCCGTGTCCCCCATTATATACCGGTTATGTCAATTATATCAATTTCGCAAGCGCGGTTGGGTTTTTAGGTTATCACAGCAGACCAACATATTGTTATGCGTGGTGTTTTTGCTACCCGATGTCACAAAAAAATCTTTCAGTTTTATTTTCTTCGTTGCATTTTTTGAAAAAGTAAACTACAATACCTATATCGTGTTTTCCTGTTTGTTAAACTTTACCGTCTTACTGATATGATGATTTCACCCATTTCAGGTGCTTTTGCAACAGTGCAAAGTTATGCCGCAAGTCACGTTGGCGGTTTTGCTCGTGTTGGTATAGCCGCGCCGGTTGACTCGGTGAGCGGAGTTCGCAAGGACGAAAAGGTTTCTCCCGTTTCTGATGCGGCTCGTGTTGATAAGGACGCGGACAAAGTCCATTCGCTTTCCGGTGATATTCTTGACATTTCGTCTGCTGGTCAGGTTGCAGTCAGTGGTAATTCCGCGATAAAAGAGAGTGACGAATCGCGATTGGCTGATGAATCGACAGCGAAATCCACTGCTCGTGAGTTGACCCCGGAAGAACAAGAACAAGTCCACAAGTTGAAAGCACGCGATATTGAAGTTCGCGCTCACGAAGCCGCTCACATTGCAGCCGCCGGACCTTACGCAACAGGCGGACCAACATTCACGTACCAGACAGGACCGGACGGTAAGCGTTACGCGGTTGGCGGCGAAGTTTCTGTCGATTCAAGCCCGATTTCAGGTGACCCGCAGGCGACAATTTCCAAGATGCAGACAATTCGCGCCGCCGCGTTAGCACCAGCCGACCCGTCGTCACAAGACCAAAAGGTAGCGTCGGAAGCATCGCAGCAGGAAGCCAAAGCACGGATGCAATTGACTGAACATCAGCAAGAGGAATTGAAGACGAAAGAGTCCGAATCTTCAGAAGGCAGTGAAGCGGTAACGTACCAAAGACCGACCAGTGCGGCATCTGACAAAGGTGCGGTAACAAACAAAACCACGAGCGAAGGTTCTAATTACGCGCAAGCATACGCATCTGAACCAGCCGCCGCTCATCCGCTTTCCGACAGTAAATCGGTTCAAGGCGGTTTACGTTCAAACGCAATAGCACACTATCAAGCACAGAGCAATCTATCAAGCAATACAACAGAAATAACGCGGCGGTTCGCGGCTTATGGTTGATGATACATCTAAAATTATCAACGGGCAAAATTCATCACAAAGGAGACGAGTTTTGCCTGTTGATTCCAATGTACTGTTATCAGTAGCCTTACGCCCGCGTAAGTTCGCGAAATTTTGTGTCCAAGTCTGTGGTTTGTTTGCCGCTCTGTTTTAGTTCGGCTACCGTTCCGTCGAAAACCAATCGTCCCTCGTTGATGAACACAACACGCGACGCGACTGCTTCAACTTCCTGTAAGATGTGTGTTGACAACAATATCGTTTTCTCTTTGCCGATTCGCCGCAACGTGTCACGAACTTCGTGAATCTGATTCGGGTCGAGACCGGCTGTCGGTTCGTCCATTATCAGCACATCCGGTTCGTGCAACAATACGTGCGCCATTCCAACACGCTGCCTGAAACCGCGTGACAACTTTGCTATCGGTTTATTCGCAACCGTTTCCAACGCGCACAACTCAATGACTTCCGAAATTCGCTTACGCCGCAGTGCCGTCGTAAAACCGCGTGCTTCGGCGAGAAAGTTGAGCAAACTACGCGGTGTCATATCGGGATAAAGCGGACCGTTTTCGGGCAAGTAACCGAGATGGTTTGAACCGGATAAACGGTCGGCAGCCATATCGTGTCCGGCAATCCGTGCAACGCCGCGCGTCGGTGCAAGATAACCGGTCAACAACTTCATCGTGGTACTCTTGCCCGCACCGTTCGGACCGAGAAACGCAACCACTTCGCCCTGATTGACCTTGAACGTGACATCGTCAATCGCCGCGAAATCACCATAATACTTAGTCAAGTGAACGGCTTCAATCATCGTCGTATTCGACGTGTTACCATTTTTGCCATGCTCTGTTTTTTGAACTGTTACCATAATAATTATTCAATTGAAAAATGAAAACAAATACCCGAACAATGCTTCGGGACAAACCTGACTACCATTGTCATATTTTCTACTGATAATGTCAATAGGGCGGTAAAATTTTGTTGTTGGTTTAATTCTTACTTACTTTACCTGCACTTTTCAAAAATTCACGATGGTAAAAATGAGGTAATGAGGTTATGTTTGGGTGAACGACCATTGCTACTGATGATGTGTTTTTTTGTAAAAATGATGTTTTTTTCACAGGTAGTCAAGGATAGATAAGGTTAGAATACCAAAACTACCCCTACCTACCAGTGAAAAATGACTTTGCAAAGTCGCTGTAAGTTGGTGACATCGTATTGTGATTTTTGAGAAAGTACAGTTCACTCGCCCTATCGTTTTCGGGAAAAACGACCTACCTTGCGCTAATTGAAGTAATTTGTTATACTGTTTGTTCTTTTTGGTGATTGATTTCAAACAACTAACTAACAAACAACACAAACTACAATGATTGAACTTGGTGTAAATATCGACCACGTTGCGACTATTCGGCAGGCACGTAAGACTTTTGAGCCAGACCCTGTTTGGGCGGCGGTTCAGGCGGAGTTGGGCGGAGCGGACGGAATTACCGTGCATTTACGGGAAGACCGGCGGCATATCAATGACCGCGACGTTCGTATTTTGCGGCAGACTGTTACCGCTAAACTTAACCTAGAAATGGCTTGTGAACCTAGCATTGTCGCGATTGCGTTGGATGTCAAACCCGACCAAGCGACGCTCGTTCCTGAACGCCGCGAGGAAATCACGACCGAAGGCGGGCTTAACGTTCGTGCTGGAATAAAGTCGATAACTGATGTTGTTCGCCGTCTGCAAGATGCTGGTATCGCGACAAGTTTATTTCTCGACCCCGATTCCGAACAGGTCAAAGCCGGTATCGAAACTGGTTGCCAGGCAATTGAGTTACATACCGGCTCTTACGCGCTCGCAAAAACAGTGACCGAACGAGAAACTGAATTATCAAAACTCGCCGCCGCAAGTTCGTTGATTGTTGACGCTGGTTTACGTTTGCACGCTGGACACGGATTGACGTATCACAACGTTCTGCCGATAGCATCAATAAATCAAATGCGTGAACTGAATATCGGACATAGCATCATCGCACGTTCAATAATGGTTGGTCTCAAAGACGCTGTCGCGGAGATGAAACGGCTGCTATGATTCCGTTACTGGGTACCGTTGCCGCTGTTGTAATACGGATAATTGTCAATCCGTTGTCAAATGTTTTTCAGAAACGGATATGTGCGGACGGGCAGTCGCCGTTGTTTGCAAACAGGATGACATACGGTATTTTGGCGGTTGTTGTGTTGTCGTTTTTTCTCGCAAAATACTTTGTAACAGGTTTACGTGATACGGGAAACTTTTTTGAGTTTCCTACGGAGTTTTGGTTTTATTCTTTGATGGTAGGTTTGTTTGGGGCGGTTGGTAACGGTTGTCTTGTTAAGGCAGTACAGAGCGGTGAACTTTCTGTTCTTGGTCCAATAAGCGCGTACAAGCCGGTAGTCGGTGTAATTTTCGGGGTGATACTGTTGAGAGAAGTACCAACGTTACTCGGTTTTTGGGGTATCGTTATTATCATTGTCGGTAGTTACTTTGTCATAGACAAAACGATAAACGGCGTGGACACTGTGAGTGGCGGTATGTGGACTCTGATGAAACGCCCCGATTTGTGTTATCGTGCTGCGGCAATGGTTTTGGCAGCAATTGAGGCGGTTTTTATAAAGAAGGTAATTTTATTGACAGACCCGAATACCGCGTTTGTAGTTTGGTGTGTTAGCGGATTTACGTTTGCAACACTATTTTATCCGGTAGCAAAACAGGCGGGCGAAACAGAACACGAAAACGCGATTGCAAGAACGCATTGGCACTGGTACGCAATGCTTGTTTGTACGGTTGGTACGATGCAGTGGGCGACAAATTACGCATTCGCCAAAATGCCGGTTGGCTACGCCCTGGCACTGTTCCAACTGTCAGCGGTGTTAAGTGTACTGTGCGGTTGGTTCTTCTTCGACGAGAAAAATATAATGCGGAAATTATTTGCGGCGACGGTGATGGCGGTTGGTTCGGTATTGATAATTCTGTCGTCGGGAAAATGAATAACAAATAACAAACTCGTAGCAAAACTCCCAAAATCCGCGCGGCTGAAATGACGGTCACTTGACAGAAATTTTTTCTAGGTTATAATTTTTGTTCGCTTTCGTTGGTGTTGCCCGCGTAGCTCAACTGGCAGAGCGCAGCTTTCGTAAAGCTGAGGTTGAGGGTTCAATTCCCCCCGCGGGCTTTTTTCTTGTATCGATTTTGACTGTTTGTTGCGTTTTTCTGTCTTGACTTTATTGTATATCTTTCCTACAATCTTGTGTGTTTCTGTCGTTTTTTGCTCACACAACGTTTGTTGAATCGTAAGAGAGGCCGACTTTGCTTGTTTTTAGAATTTTTGCTGGTTTGGGAAACCAACTTTTTCAATACGCTGCCGGACGGGCGTTGGCAGCGCGATATGGTTGCGATTTCGTTATTGATACCAGCGATGTTGGCTCGTCGCATCGTATCATCGGTATTAATGCTTTCAACATAACAGCACAAGAAGTTGACCCGATGATTGCGAAACGTTTGCGGTTCAAAAAAAATCTTTGGGTGCGGATTATGAAGGTACTGACAAAACGCGACATTCGACGCGGTAATCCGTTCTTTATTCAAAACCTGACTCCAGACGAATTTGACGCGATAGATATTGACCCGATACATAACGACTACTACTTTGAAGGATTTTACCAGTCGGAACGTAATTTTGTGGAATATACCGACGTGATACGTGCAGAACTAACGTTACGTACTCCGTTTGAAAACGCTGTGTCAGAGGGGAAAAACGGTGATATTGCCAAAGCAATGGCTGATTGTAATTCTGTAAGCATGCATATTCGCCGCGGTGATTATTATGCCACAAAACGCAACCGCAGAAATTACGCGATACCGCTTGCGGATTACTGTCACAAGGCGATGCGTTTGATTGGAGACCGCATTACGAATCCTAAATACTTTGTTTTTTCGGATGATTTCAACTGGGTTCGTGAGAATATAAAATTTGATAATCCGTATGAATTTGTGGAAGGTAATGATGGCAGTAAAGTATATTGCGACATTGTTCTGATGAGCCGTTGTTGTCATCATATAATTTCAAACAGTACGTTTTCTTGGTGGGGTGCGTGGCTTAATCCGCGTTCAGATAAACAAGTTATAACGCCGTTCCCTTGGTCCCCGGCCAGTCCACCGCAAGACAATGTTCCCAACGAGTGGATAAAACTTGATTATAGATCGTAGTGTCCCCCTTTGAAAATGTGTAACAATTTTGTACAATGTGCAAAACAGTTATAATAAATTAAGCAATCAAATTCAATGAAAAAATCTGACCGATGAGAAGTATTGTACGTGATGAAGTATTGCAGTCGTCGGACGTGATTGTTGTTAAGGTTGGAACGAACGTTTTGACCAGCAGCGACGGTATGCTTAACGAATCACGAATCGCTGACATTTGCTCTGAACTGCATAGGATGATGCAACGCGGTAAGAAACTTGTGTTGGTTAGTAGCGGTGCGGTTGGTGCCGGAATGGGGCGGCTTGATTTGAAGGAACGTCCGACAGAGTTGCCTAAATTGCAAGCGGTCGCGGCGGTGGGGCAAGGGCGGCTCATCGCGACTTACGAAAAGTTTTTCGATACGTTTGGAGTACGTGTTGCACAAGTTCTGTTGACAGCCGACGACCTCGCCGAACGAAGCCGTTACCTTCACGTTCGTAACACGTTTCGTACGTTGTTACAGTTTAACGATAATCCGCAATACCGCGACAAACAAATTATCCCGATTGTAAACGAGAACGACACGGTTAGTGTTGACGAACTTCGTACAACGTTTGGCGATAACGACAAACTCGCGTCGCTGGTAGCCGGACTTTTTGACGCGCCTCTGTTGATTCTGTTGAGTGACGTTGACGGTTTATACGACCGTGACCCAAGTGACCCACAAGCGAAGTTGATAACGGTAGTCGAGGAGTGGTCGCAAGACTTTATGACAATGGCGGTTGAAAAACATTCCAAACGCAGCAAGGGCGGAATGGCGAGCAAACTCCGTGCGGCACGTTCTATCATAGAAGGCAACGGTAACGTAATAATAGCCAACGGCGACAAACGCGGTACGCTGTCGCGGATATTCGACGCACAGGAAGAAGGTACGATTTTCCTGATTCAATCAACGAGACTGTCCGCGCGGAAACGCTGGATAGGATTCGCAACACAACCAACAGGTTCGATAACGTTAGACGACGGAGCGGTAAGGGCGACGGTGGAGAGCCGAAAAAGTTTGTTGCCGATTGGTATCATAGGAGTAACCGGCAATTTCCGTGAAGGCGAGGTTGTATCGTTGCTGGACAAAAACGGAGTTGAAGTTGGACGCGGTCTAACAAACTACGCAGCAACCGACATCCAAAAAATACGCGGCAAAAAAACCAACGAAATACAGGAAATTCTGGGACGTTGCGATTACAAAGAAGTCGTACATCAAGACAATATGCAGTGGACGTAGAAATAACAACCGGGTAAAAAGTGCGTTGCTCTTGCCGCCATTTGCGGACTGCTGTTCCTGGACTCGCTAGTCTTTGACAATGAGAAATTGGTTTCCGAATAAGTCTAAAAAATTTTTGTCTTAACACTTTGCAACGCTTGTGCGATTGTGTACAATGATGGATATTTTAGTTTGTTATAGATTGGCGGGGCGTTTTGTTTTCGCTATGTATTTTGAAATACAACGTATTTTGAAGTATGCCGCTGCGTTTCAGTACAAAATTTTTTATTGGGCTTTGGTTAAGTTCAGTTGTTATGGATAACTTACCGTCATCAATTATAAATTCGTCGGGCATATTTGGAGAATCATCTAGCGTAATCCGATTCGTTGAAAATAATCAGCGATGCCCGGAACCGGGTAAAACGAGTTACTTCGGCTGGAAAGACTATGTTGACCAGATACTTGCAATACCGTTGTTTGTGATTTCAATACCGATTGTTTTGCTCGCGATATTGATTGTTCGCGCGACATCGAAAGGATCGGGATTGTACTCGCAAGTTCGTGTCGGTAAGGATGGCAAAGTTTTCACGATGTACAAGGTTCGCTCGATGCGCGTTGACGCGGAATCGGCGACAGGGGCGGTTTGGGCAAGTAAACAAGACCCGCGAGTGACGACGGTTGGACGCGTATTCCGCAAGTTACACATCGACGAATTGCCGCAACTTTGGAACGTAATCAAGGGTGAGATGTCGCTGGTAGGTCCGCGACCAGAACGTCCGCAAATCGTAAACATTCTTGACCAGAAAATTGACGGATACATCTACCGATTGTATGTAAAACCCGGCATAACCGGTTACGCACAACTAAACCAAAGTTCCGACCACGACCTTAACGATGTCCGCCGTAAGATAGTTTATGACTTAGAATACATTCAACACGCGTCGTTCACGTTCGACCTGATATTAATTTTCGGAACGATACTAAAATCAATGCACCTGCTTAACGAAAGAACACTGAAAATGCTCGGACTCTACAAACGGGTAGAAGACAGTCAATGGGCAGACCCGTTACTCGTATCGCCGGAACTAATAAACCCGAACACACAAACACTCTCCGACATCCTTCGCTCATCGTAATCTGCTCAAAACTGTAATTCTGTAATTCTTGCGTAATACCTATTTGTGTCCGCAAATTTGATGAGGATGTTATCGTATCTTTGTGTACCCCGGTTGTTTTGCGAATAATTTGCGGTCGGATTGTGCCTATTCAACACATATTATTACCGTAGGGACAACATTTGATCTGCCCCGTGCGGCTTGTATCGTTCCCCGCTCCATTTATGGTTACGGCTTTTATCCGTGAACTAAACTCTCACTAAATTCCTCAATGCTACCGCAAACGGCAGCACATTGGATAAGCGATTCTAAAGCGGTTAAGTCGGTATAAGACAATACCGCTTTCTCAATATTTCGGGGTACTTTTTTGAAACGAAATTTTAGAAAAGACAAAACGGATTCGGCTTTAGTCTTCGCGACTTCGTCCCTAATCAAATCAATAAATTTATGACCCATTTTTGTTTTTAACTCCTCTAATGTGTTAAAATTTGCTTGTATAAATGCGTCCTTGTACGCATCAAGTTTTACCTTTTCGCTGTACACCGCAATCCCTTGTGTCATCATACTTTCTACGTCGTCCATACCGACATCGCTTCGCAGACTGTATAGCCACCGGCAATCGTCACGCGGTAACTCGCTCGACACTATTATCTGTGTCGGGCACGTCTCACCGCTCACGTAGTAAATACCCGGCGCGGCGTTGTTCACCTCAAACTCCGTGTTCAAATCGTTCAACAGACTACGTTTCCGATACGTCACAACTAGCGTCATCGACATATCCGACATCCGCGTTCGCTCGCGTTCCGCGTAAAACGAGGCATAAGCACGCAGTTTGTAGTAGTCGAAAATTGACACCGACACGTTCGGCGACTTGTACTCAATGACGTTGCTCTGCCGAAAAATCTGACCAATACTCTTCTTAATCTGCAAAGCCCGTTTCAACTTGATAATCAACAGGTCAATTTTCACCGCTCCCGAAGTCAACTGGAACTCGTCGTGGTATTCAAGTGCGTTGCCGTACTCGAAAAACTCCGCCCGCATCGCCTGCTGAAACGCCGTATGCCAATTTATC
>JAITST010000418.1 GCA_031287585.1 Planctomycetaceae bacterium
GTGAATGTCGTGAAACGCCGAAATTTTAGCGGTGTTGGCTGTCGAATCAATAATTTCGGGACAAGAGCCAACACTGCCCCTTAAAGTGTAGGGATACAGGAACATTGCATACAACGTCCCCACAAACTTCAATCGTGTTCGGTATAGCATATTCATTTACCGCCATCGTGTAAGTTACGTGGCGTGAAACTTAATTGTTACCGTCACTGCTGCATCATAATTCTGTCGTAAAATTCTACGTAGTGGTCTCTGGTTTGTGGATTTTCTCGTGCTTCTATGGCTGCTCTGGGGTGTTGGTTGTTTTGACCTGTCATTATAAATTCAGGGTACGGTCCCCACTCGATATTCTTTTGTAACGGTGCAACGCAACGTTCTAACGTGTCGTAAATCGGGCGAAGTTTGAATTTTGGATTACGCAGGAAACCCAACATCAGTTCCATCGGACAGTTACCCGCACCGCGTCCTAAACCACCGAGCGACGCGTCAACTCGATTCGCACCGTGAATGATTGCCTCAATCGAATTTGCAAACGCTAGTTGCTGATTGTTGTGAGCGTGAATGCCAACCTCTTTGCCCGTGCCGCGCCCGAACGAGAGATACTTCGTAACGAGCCGCTCAATTTGCTCCGCGTACATCGAGCCGTAACTGTCAACTACCACCAACACCGACGCTGGTGTTTCCGCGAGAATCTCTAACACCTTGTCGATTTCCTCTTCGGTCGCAGTCGAAGCCGCCATCAAGTTTGCCCAAACTTCGTACCCCTTTTCGTGGGCATCGCGAATCATATCGGTTGCCTCCGGTACTTGATGAACATAGAACGCGACACGAACAGTATCAATAACACTCTGCTGTTTCGGGATAACGTCGTTCTGCCAATCGGTCTTGCCAGCGTCGATCATAACCGCGAGTTTGAGCGGCGTAGCATTGTCACCGACAATCCTGCGTATAGATTCCTCGTTGCAAAACCGCCACGCCCCGCACTTCGTTTTGTCGAACATTCGTTCTGAATTTTTGTAACCGAGTTCCATATAATCAACGCCCGCCGCGACACAGGTATTGTAAACAGCGTGGACAAAATCGTCGTCAAACTGATGATTGTTCACCAATCCACCGTCACGAATCGTACAATCAAGAACCTTAATTTCAGAGCGACACATAATCCAAGGAGCCTTCGTCATAATATATTAAAAATGTTTGTTGTAAGGAAAGCAGGTGAAATTTTCTAACCAAAAGTGCTTACAGTTAATTCACCACACAGCCGCAAACACAATTTTACGCAACGTATTCTATCTTATTATTTCAATAATGCAAAGTGGGGGAGCAGAAAGGATAGTCAAAATAGTAGCCGTTTTTTGGTGTTGTTGGTACATAATTTCGTTTAGTGTGTAGGATAGCGGTGTGGTTGTAACGGTTATAAGGAATGAGTATAATTATGTGGCTCGTTGTAGTGGTATTGTATGAGATAGATTTTTTGTTGATTTGGAATTGTCGTCATATTGCCAATCCCGATAAAAAACCTTATATTGAACAAATGATACGTGATAACGGTTATCACGTACCGATTCTGATAACCCCACATTACCGGATTTACACAACTACAATGATGACAACGCCAGACAATTCAACTACGATGTTTCTGTAACAATCAAACATTAAATTGTTCGACCACTAAACCAACTTTACCTATCATTTTATCCGTGAGACGTTTTACTTCTACAAGCGAGCATCAGACTATTAAACTTAATATGACACCTATGATAGATGTGGTGTTTGTGTTGTTGTCGTTTTTTATTATGACGTTGAAGATTATTGCGCCGGAGGGCGACTTCGATATCAAGATGCCTTTCGGACCATCTAAACCCATCGAGCAAATCGACTTGACCGAGCCGATTCGTGTTGTTCTGACTGCCGACTCTAACGGTGAACTTGCCGATATTTCTGTTGGTAACGTTTCGTTCGGTGATAACTTCGCGTCGTTACGCAAGTTTGTATATGATGCCGTAACCGCCGATAACGTACATAAATCTGACAATATCGAAGTCGAACTCGCTCCCGACGAAAATTTACGTTATAAGTTTACGATAGACGCAATGACAGCGGTATCAGGTTACGTCAAAGACGGCAAGACGTTTACTCTGGTTGACAAAATTCGGTTTGCCGCACGACCAAACAAGGGATAGTTTTTAGTATGTAACCTACGATACTAACAACTCACTACTTAAACCATCCGCAATCCCCCAAAACATTTCATCAATGGAGAAACGAACATTTAGCCGTGCTGTATTCGAGTCTAGTCTCGAAATGAAGTGCCTCTGTTTTTTCGGAGGGGCGTTGTTGATTGTGATACTTATCAGTCTCTCGCTCTACCTGAAAGCAACCGAAGTTCACGTCAAGGAACAGAACCCGCAAACCGCGCGTATTTGGGCGATTCAACACATCCGCGAAAAACACGTTGACGTTTTCCGGTCAATCAAAGACGGCAGCAGAACGGTACTCGATTCAGTCGAAGCAAAGTCGCAGGAAGAACGCGAGTTCAGTAATATGATAGACGCAATCTCGCAAAGTATCAGCCGGATGGAAATCGAATGTACATCGTTCCGTCCCGCACCCCTGGCGAACAAAACAGACGAACTCCGCAAGTACGAAAAAGGCGGCGAGTACGAACGAATTTTGTCGATGCCAACGTTCCGACCGCTCGCCCCCGACTTCAATGCCAAATCGCAATTGCCGCAATACTACGAAGAAACCGATCCGACAAACGGTCATTACGAATACTATCAGGCGATACGTTTTCAGTCTGTCTGCGGCTCGTGTCACAACAACATCGTTGACAATCGCGGCGATAATCCGTATGAAATCGGCGAACTTATGCGTGTCGTTCACGTCAGCATACCGCGTCCGCCAGCACAAGATGTAGTCAAACGTTTCTGGGCGGAATTGCTCGGTGTCGGTATCGTTACCGTGTTCTTCCTACTCATTACGTTTTACGTTGTCATTCGTTCCGTGATTATGAAGCCGTTACGTTCGCTGCGTGAAGTCGCGGAAGGAATCAGCCGCGGCGAAAGCGGAATGCGTGTTCGGCTTCATACCGGCGACGAGTTCGAGGAACTCGGCGAGGCGATGAATCGTATGTTGCAACATTTAAGTTCCGCACAAGAAAAACTTCGCCGCGCAAACAGCGAACTAGAAGTTAAAATCAATCAACTTGCGTTATCGACATTAGAGTTATCTAAAACGAACCAAATCAAGAGCGACTTTATGGCAACGATGAGTCACGAGTTGCGAACACCGCTAAACAGCATACTCGGTTTCAGCGACGTACTCGGATCGATTTCCACTCTCAGCGATAAACAAAAACGATACGTCGAAAACATCAATAACTCCGGTCGCGCGTTGCTCACGATGATAAACGACATACTTGATATGGCGAAGATGGAGTCGGGACGGATGGAGGCGAACGTTAGTAGTTTTCAGATTACGCGAACGGTTGCGGCTCAATGCGATATGGCGAAACCGTTGCTTGACAAGAAAAACATCGACCTCATCTGCGAGTTTGAACCTGACTTACCGCCTGCACAACAAGACGAAACGCGAATCCAACAGGTATTGAACAACCTGCTCTCAAACGCGATTAAGTTCACACCGGAAGGCGGACGAATACGTGTGATAGTGCGGCGTATTATGTACGCTCCGCTCCCGAACTCGTTACACTTCCGGCAAGGTACCTCGGCAGTACAAAAACAGATACCGATGATTGAGATGAAAGTTATAGATACGGGTGTCGGAATCTCGGACGACGACCAACAGATTGTGTTTGAAAAGTTTCGTCAGGGAAAAATGGTAACACCTGAGGGCGACACTCTGAAACGCGGTTATTCCGGCAGCGGACTGGGCTTGTCGATAGTGAAAGAAATTTGCAGAATGTTGGAAGGTGAGATAACGTTAGAAAGTAAACTGGGAATCGGCAGCACATTCACAGTACACCTACCGTGGACATTGGAATACAAAAACCGAGCCGAATCCGATATGATGGCAGAGATACAACAGTTCGCAATGAACAGGGTATCAAAGATGCCGAAGACGGAATGAGGGGTGTTACGCGAATATACTGAACACGGTTAAAATTTGTAGTGACGTTGTATAACGTTTCTACATCATTGCCGCGTAGAAGCAAAAGTATTCTCACAAGCAGTATTTGAGTAAATACTGCTTGTGTCGTATCTTTGAGAAAAGTTGCGATTTCACAAATTGCTGTCACGTGCCGGCGAGCAAATGTTTTGCAGCGAAAAATTTCCAAACCGCTTTACACACCAAAAATAATCTACTACAATCGTACGCAGTTCTATCGAACAACCAACTTTACCTCAAAGGCGTTTTGATGATGGCTTAGTTTACCATTTGTTGGCTGTGATGTTGATCACTGTTTCCGTTTTTCTTTGTGCGGAACGAAGCGTTAATTCTGCTCCGTCTGACGAGAATCAGACGGAACAAGTTGCTCGTCTCAACATTAAGGCATCGTTTATAACGGCGATGATTTCTGACGGTGACGGTGGTGTGTTTGTTGGTTTGATACAACAGATCATCGTTTTCACTACTTTGATCCATCATACGGAACAGGTGTCATTAGTGATTCCGTTGGATTTAGAGCATTGAAAAATTATGAAGACGGAGCCTTTGCCGGTTTTTGTACTACCGTGTCAGGTTTATCCAGTCCATATTATCCTGCAAAAAAAAATAATGTAACTACATCGTCTTCTTCTGAAGTCGCAGAAGAAGATGCCAATTGAACATAACTCAATTCGCCAAGAAAAGAAAAAAATGACAGGTATAGTATACAACTGATTACATACACTTAGACAATTTTCAATTTTGGCAACCAATTGTTTTTTAATTAGTTGTATCAAAAACTTAACAAGCAACAAACCTCGGGCTTCATGTTTTGTAATATTATTTTTGTGGTCTTTACAAATATGTACAAATGTATTAAAAACTAAACAAATGCCACAACAATATTGTTGGCAATACGTTAGTGGTGAATTTACGAAAATTCACTACGTTTGATAAAATTGTTTTTTCAAATAAAAGCATCAAAAGGTGCGTGAATGGTTTTAGTATTTTTTTATTCGTTTTAAGATATCATTTTGGAGTTATTACTATGCGACACTTGTCTGTATTTGTTTTTTATTGCATTTTCAGTATATCATTTATAACACAAATGACCTCAGTGGTTCTTTCGAAGGAGATTAACACAAAAGATGAAAAAATTATTCATCTTAAATTAGTTTCAAATGCAGACAATGGACATAAAATTGCTATTTGCTTATCACCGGCGTGGTATGACAGAAGAGATTCACTGGACAGCAGACCTGATCCGCCTATTCGTGAGGATCATTATGTTCAAATAATGTATATTTCTGATAGCGGAGCATCTGTTATTCCAGAAGATATAAATGACGAAAATGAGCAAAATTTTACTATTAAAAGTTTTTCATATACACACTTTATTCTGCTAGGATATGATAAGGAAAAAATTATAGTTCTAAATAGCGACATTGCCGGAATTACTACGTGGAAGGGAGCTACAGGATTAAATCCTGTTGATATTTTCGGTGTTGATTGTATTCCCATTGAAAAAAGTGAACAAAAGAAATATCTTGATATGATTCCACGTCACAGAGCCGTTGTGAAATCGCCAATGAATGGATTTTATTTTCCATCTGCAAACCCGTCAATCGTTACACGGTCGGCTCCGCATCGAATTTTTGCGTTGTCCGGCATGTACGATGAAAAGTCATGCGAGGGTTATTGTGTTGGTCTTTCCAAAGCGGAGGTGTACGACGGAGTGAAAGTTCACCCCAGCGCGAGATTATGGATTAGTGCCTTTTCCGCACCAGATTTTACTGTTTCAGAAATAAAATACAAATCAGAAACAATAGTCGCCAAGTTACCTAATATCGAAGAGTCCGTATTGCAAGAGATTTATACTGGCGATGTCAAAAAAGACCGCTTCACTCATCTCGCCGCATCTTTTTTTATAACAGTACCTTTGATTGCTTGTTATAATAACCAAACCAGTTCGATTCACGTCATTGACTATGACCCAAACTTAAAACTCACCCAATCACCGTCGCGACAGGTCGGGTTGCCGGTGGAATTTCGAGATCGAGAAGTTGATTCGTTACTCCTCACAGCTGGAACGGATGTGGCTTGTCTTGGAATTGTTTTCAAGGAAAAGAACAAAGAAGAATCGAAAAATTTTCTTCTATTTCAGCGTACAAAAGAATCAACGGACTGGAAGGAATTTACCCGATTTGAACTGCCTTGCGATTCGTTAAGTCCGACGATGTGTATCCAAGACGGCAATCTTTTTTACGCATATCTACAACCGACAACTGTTGAAAATTCGCCGCAACTGGTTGAAAAACTCGGTAAAACATCTCCCGATAAAATGATTGTTATTTTCAAATACTCTCTAACCCCTAACATTACCAATCACCAATGAGAATGAGACCGACTTCAATAACCGCGACGATATTTCTGTTTGT
>JAITST010000210.1 GCA_031287585.1 Planctomycetaceae bacterium
GTTCCGCACAAAGAAAAACGAGAACAATAGACAACATCACGACCAACAAACGGTAAGCCATCCTCAAACTCCTTTGGGGTAAAATTGGTTGTTCGATAGAACGGCTTACGATTGTAGTAGATTATTTTTGGTGTGTAAAGTGACTCAAAAATTTTCTGTTACAAAAGGGTATCTCTATTTAATGTCACCAATATCAGCACCATCCAACGGCATTATCCAGTACTCGCGGAACAGGCATCCCTGATTGCCGCCGCCGTGTAGTTGTAAACCGGTACTGCCTTCCTTCGCACATTTCGGGTCAATAATGTCAACTATCGTTTGACCGTTCAGGTGCGTTACAAGTCTATCGCCAATGGCAACTGTCGAAATCGTGTTCCAGTCCTTGCCTTTGAAAACCTTCTGCGCAACCTCGTCATTCCGTTTCACCCAGCCGCGTCCTTCAACTTCCCACAAACCAGCGCAAACTTTGCCGTCGGGAGCAATCTCACATTGAAAACCTTTTAACCAATACGGCTTATCAACCGCTGACGCACGGAAATACAAACCACTGTTGCCCGCGACTTCCTTGAAGTCAACCTTCACCGCGAAATCTTTGTACGACGTTTTCGTCACTATTATCCCATCACGCGGCTCACCATCCGGCGTAGTACCGCGTAACGAACCGTCGTCTTGCACTTCCCACTTGCCAACCGGCTTAATATCAAGGTCGTCGGAAAGTTTTTTGTTAGCGTAAATCGCTACCCACTTAGTTTCCGGCAACTCTTTAATACGTACATTTTTCCAACGCACTTGCCCTTGACCGCCAGCGTGAATCTGCAAACCGAAAAATCCCGCGTCTGTTTCCAAATCCATCTGGTCAGCGATTTTTACGCCGTTAATGTAGGTCTTAATAACAGGACCGACACACTGAATCGTCAATAAGTTCCACTCGCCTTTTTTGTAAGCCGCCGCCATCGCTTCCTTTTGCGGTTTGGTTATAGTTTCAAGCCAACGATTCCGTCGTGACTCGTCATAGACAACTCCAAAAGCACTAGCGGATTCGTCTATCTCGTATTGATAACCAAAAACTTTCTTACCGCCGTTTTCGTCGCGTACAGCACTACGAAACTGAACACCAGAGTTACAAAGGATGTCATACTTAAATTCCGCTTTGAAAACAAAATTGCTGTAAGATTTTTGAGTACACAGAAAAGTATTGTCGCCCTCGCCGCGTTTTCCGACAATCTCACCGTTCTCAACAGAGAAGCCCGCCTCTCCGCCATACTTAACCCAACCGTTGAGCGGCTTCCCATTATCAGTCCACGTGTCGCCGTCTTTAACCGTCATCAAAGAAACAAATCCATCATCCTGCCCCGAAGCGAATAATGACAGAACCAAAAAACAAACTGTACACAAAAAGAAACGTCGCATAATAAAATTCTCCAATAGGGTGAAAGGTATATGTAAAAAATCAAACAGAAAATTTACCGAACAGAAATAATTATACACACTCACAAGGACACGGTCTAGCCCTTGTGGTCGTCGGCAAGTTAAATTTTGCTGGCGACGGAGTTACGCTGGGTAGAGCCAACACTGCGTAACTGCCTGTTATATGTAACGCAATTTTCAAGCGTGACAAGTACAATTCGGTCTTCATCGGTGTCTGGCACGCTCAATCGCATCAACGACCGCCTTCGACCTTTCACGAATCGTCTCGTTCGACGAACTAAAACCGGACTCCCGAAGTAACTCAACCAGCGATTCGCCGAAACCTGATAGATTGTTAATTAGGACACTACTTTTCCCTGTTCTATTATCAACAGGAATCTGTGCATCAAACGCAACCTCAGGATATAGATTGAAGATAGGTACTCCAGAAAATTGGTTGTGGTCTCGTTCCATTACCTCTGGATTAAATGTGTAGAACGCCCATTGAAAGCGGCGGACATCGTTTTGGGCGATTGTCTCTTTCAAAAATCGCAATACGTATTCATCGCCGCCCCGTATTCTAGCCATCAACGCAAATAAAGTTCTAGGATGACCAATATCCACTTTGTCGTCCACCTTTTCTAAATCCCACTGGACTATTTTTTCAAAGATTGTTGGTAGAAACTCTTTTGTTTCCTGATATTTTACAATTTCTAAAAAAATATGTTCAACCAACCGCTTCTCGTTCATACTTCCGTCAGAATACTTTTGTAAAAGAGTCGCCATCGAATCCGTTACGGGAATCCGACCTTCGCGTTTACCAAAAGCATCAATTATGGAATGTTTAACATCCCCCATCGAATCGGGTGCAATAAAAGAAAAGTCATAATTTTTCGCGGCTTTGAAAATGAGTTCTGTTACCTCTTTCCCGCGTCCATTTGCGCCAAACGCAGCCAAAGCACGAAATATCTCACATTGCATTTTCGGGTCAAGTTCCGTTTTCATATCATAAACCCACTGCTCAAAGATTTTACCTTGAAACACCAACTCATCTTTTGTTGGTTCATTGGATTGGTCTTGCGCAACAATCCTGACAAAACTGAACGACGAAAAAAGCAATAGTACACAAACAGTAAACAAAAATGATTTTCTCATAATTGATTTCCTTTCGATTTGAAAGTTGAAAAAAACGACAAACACGGTGAACATTGTTATAACATTCGGCGGCGTTGTCAAGGCGTGATTCCGACAATCTCATTTCTCGGTTCTTGACAGTAAACATTCAATCTTGTTACAATATGTAACTCCATTTTCTATTCTTTCAAACCAACCCACTTTCATTATTATGTTCCGTTATTACATAATCATTACCCTTTTGTTCGTGCTCTTGCTCACCGCTTGTCGGCGGCAAGTTAATCCTGCTTTGATGGGCGGCGGTGAATCTACCGAATCTGATGCTGCGCGGCAGAGTGAGGAGTCTTTTAATCGCACTCTTGAGGTTTTGCAATCTATGGAAGATAATCCCGACCTCGACGGATTACCCGGTTTTGAGCGGATGGTTCAGGAATTAGACCGTATGAACAAGTGGATTGCCCGTGCAAAAGTTGACCCGAAATGGATTTATGCTCCGTTTATCGAACGGCTTACCGCGATTTCACTTGACGCTTGTACGAACGTCGAACTCGTTGACTCTACTCTTACTCGTTTGCAAGGCGACGACGAACTTGACGTTGTTGCGGAGTGTAAAAAACTCTCGTCCGCGATCGACAACGCGGCGGCTGCGATGAAGTTGTTCGACAAGACCTCGCGTATGTCAATGCTTGTTCAGTTTGTCGAGCCGCTTGACGCGATACGTTCGCGCATCGCGAGTCTGGACTCGCAGCAGAATGTTTCGGCAGGTGCGGCACGCGCGTTTGTTCGTCAGATGAGTGCCGAACGCGGAACAGTGTCGCAGATTGTTGAGGCGTTACGGATTTGTACTTCTATGTTGCAGATTGACAAGATGAACTTCCAACGCGGCGATATGGATTACCTCAAACAATGTGTGTGGACACGTTCGATTTCGACGTGGGCACGCGGCGAAAAACACGGCGTTGTTGACCGCGCGAAAGCACTTTACGACTGGACGGCGCGGAATGTTGACTTGCGTCCGTTTGTCGTCAATATTGAACAACGTCAGATTCCGACACCGTTCCAACTGCCGTATCAAACATTGCTGCTGGGCAGCGGAACTAGTCGTGACCGCGCTTGGTTATTCATTGAACTATTGCGTCAACAACGAATAGACGGCTGTTTGCTTGGTGTGCGAATGAAGGATGACGATGATACGTCGATGTTGTTTTGGGGAATCGGAGTGCTAGACGAAAACGAGGTTTATGTTTTCTTACTTGAAGAGTTTATTCCGTTTGCGGGTGACGAGCCGCCGCGAATCGGTGAAGACAACGTGTTGGAGTTTCCGACAGTAGCGACGTTATCGCAGATTATCGCGAAGCCGGAGATTCTCGACCGCGCGATTGCTAATAGGGCGAACTCGGTATTGACAGGTGAGCAACTGAAACGGACGATTGCGGTTTTACCGTTATCGCCGCAGAACATTTCGATGAGGATGAAGTTAGTCGAAAAGGAGTTGGTCGGCGCGCAAACAATGGTGCTGTACACGCCGCTGCGTGAACAAGAGGAACGGTTTGGTAAAGCGGGCGGAGTGGCGGCGGTAGAGTTGTGGGATTATCCGTTGCAGGCGTTATTGCAGACGCGGCTGCTGCCGGATTTTGTCGCGTCGCAGATGATGCCGTTACGTGCGGCGTGTATGCGGTCGGGCGAGTATCTCGGCGACTTCGCGTTGTGGCGCGGGCGGATTCTATATTTTCACGGACAGCGGAGTGGTGCGGAAGGAGCGGCGGATTTCTTCCAACTTGCGATGACACCAGACCGTGTAATTCAGGAACGTGTAACGCAGTACCCGCCGGAGTTACGTTTAGTTGCGGAGCAGTCGATGCAGGTGACAAACGTGCTGGCGGCATACTGGCTCGGAGTGTCGGCGGTACAAGACGCAAAATGGGAATCGGCGCAACAATTTTTGGAAGAGAAAACAAAAACGTTCGGCAAAGTACCGTGGCAAAACGGAATAGATTACAATTTAGGACGTGTGTATGAATCACAAGGAAAGTACGACAAAGCCGCGGAGATGTATCGGCGGTCGGGAAACGTATTAAGAGCAGGGCTGGTGACAAAGTAATCGCAGGGGTGTAAAAATTAGTGGGGAATCCGTTGTAGAGCATTTCTAAAAACCACAATTTTAACCGTAGAGTTCGCAGAGATTTTATTTTGAAAATCTTTTGTAATGATTTATAATAGAATAAGTTACAAAAAAATACTCCTCTGCGACTCTCTGTGTCCTCCGCGTTAAAAAAGAGTTTTTAGAGATTCCCGTATGTAAATTGTTAATTTTATTTATTTTGAAGTTACCAAACAAGCCCTATCTCTTATTTACATTTTCCCTTTCGTTTGGTATAATCTGTTCCGGTTTTGTTTGCTTTTTTCTTTTTCTTTCGTATTTTTTATTGTGAAATCAGCGTCGATTGTTAGTATTACTTATTATCTTCCCGAAAAGAAACTGGGGAACCGTGTTTTGGCGGAACTCTTTTCTGGTTGGACGGAGGATAAGATTGCTCGTAAACTTGGAATTGTTGAACGTCCGATTGCTGCTATGAATGAGACGGCTGTTGATATGGCTGTTTTGGCGGCGGAACGGTTGTTTGACAAAGGGGTTTGCGAACCGGAGGAGATTGACTATGTCTTACTCTGTACGCAGTCGCCCGATTATTTGTTGCCTACTTCCGCCTGCATTGTTCACGAACGGCTTGGGTTGCCGAAGGCATGCGGGGCATTGGATTTTAATCTTGGTTGCAGCGGTTACGTTTATGGTTTGTCGCTCGCGAAGGGACTCGTTGAAGGCGGTATGGCGCAGAACCTTTTGTTGTTGACCTCTGAAACTTACACTAAGTACATCAACCAACTTGACCGCGGGAGCCGTCCGCTTTTTGGTGACGCGGCGGCGGCTACATTGATTCGCGGAGTGGACGCGGTTGGACAACAGGGCGACGTAAAAATTGCGGAACCGTCAATTGGACCGTTCGTTTTTGGTACCGACGGCAGCGGTGCGGACTTGTTGATTGTTCCCGCTGGCGGACACCGTTCACCTGTGAAAACTGATGATTATATTGAACGTTCGGACGGACGCGGAAGTGTGCGGTCGCGTGTTCAGTTGTCGATGCACGGACCGGGTATTTTTGCGTTCGCGATTGACCGTGTGCCGACAGCGGTACGTGAGTTGCTAGACAAGAGCGGTAAGACGAAGGACGATATTGGATGTTACGTTTTTCATCAGGCGAACAAGTATATGCTCGACAAGTTGCGTGAACTTTGTAACATTGATGAGGCGAAGTATTATAACGATATGGCTTATCGGGGGAATACGGTTTCGAGTAGTATTCCGATTGCGATGGTTGACGCATTTGAGAGCGGTATGTTGAAAACGGGTGAGAGCGTGATGCTGGTTGGATTTGGTGTTGGATTGTCGTGGGCGGCGGGATTAGTGGTCTTGCCGGATTGTTTTTGTTAGTATGCACGGGGTAGAGCGAGTGATTCAACAATGATTTATTAACCGTATAGTGCGAGGCGGAACGCGGAGATAGTAACGAAAGTGGAATTATCTACCGCCCAATTTTTGTGAAGGAGAAAATGATGGGTGAAATTTTTGCTGATATTACGTTATGCAATGGAATGGATTTTCTGCTTGCTAAACAAGGGGAAAATTCCTATGGATTCTGTGCGTAAAATGGATGTTAGTGCGCTTGTTGATTCAGGTGCGACAACGCTCGTCATTAATAGTGAAATCAAAACACAACTTGACCTGACATTACTCGAAACGAAGGAAATCAGACTCGCGGACGATTCATTGGAATCTTATGAGTTTGTCGGACCGGTTGAGGTGCATTTTAAGAACCGGCGTTCGTTATGTCAGGCGGTTGTTATGCCTAACGCGACAGACGTTTTGCTCGGTGCGATTCCGATGGAAGATATGGATGTGATTATTGATATGAAGTCGCAACAGTTGATTATTCCGCCGGAACGTCCATATATTGCGGGTGGTAGAGTGTGATTGTTTTTTTATTTGCTTATCGTTAAAAAATTATGTCTAAAAAAAAGAAGAAAGATTCTAACGCTGACCCTAATGAGCGTGTTATTACCGAGAACCGGAAAGCCCGGCATGACTATCATATTCTTGATATGATGGAGTGCGGGATTGTGTTGGTTGGTAGTGAGGTTAAGACTTTGCGGGTTGGGGCTGTGCAGTTAAGTGAAGCGTATGCGCGCGTGCGGAACGGCGAGGTTTGGCTTGTTGGATGCGATATACCGGAATATACTGAGGCAAATCGTTTTAATCATAAACCAAAACGCGACCGCAAACTTCTCTTGCACAACCGTGAGATAAAACGTTTTGCTATGCGGGCGATGGAGAAAGGATTGACGCTTGTTCCGCTTAAAATGTATTTTAAGAGTGGAAAGGCGAAGGTTTTGCTCGGACTGTGTAAGGGAAAGCAAGATTTCGATAAACGTGCGGTTCAGAAGAAGGCGGAGGCGGATAGGAATTTGCGAATGGCTATGATGAAACATGTGCGGTAGGGAGTTTAGTGATGGATTTTTTGAGGACTACAAATCTTTTCAGGTCGCCTCGTTTTTCCAGTTGGATAGGTTCGGCGGTTTTGCATATTATTTTGCTGCTGGCATTTTTGTTTTTGTTCAAGGGTGGTACACGTTATAATTCTGTCCCAAGTGAACGGACGGTTCGTGCTGGCATTGTTTTGAAATCTGAAGTCGAACACGGCGAAATTTATACCGACGGAAACAACAATGCGTTCAACTCGGAAGGTGTCAAGGTCGCGGTTTCTGTTGAGGAAATGCTTGAACATACTTTCGCTACCGACAAACTTGAGACACCGCGTAACGCAATTGGTGTTGACGCGTTGAGCGGTGACGTTGGCAGTGTGGCATCGCTTAACATTAGTAATGGATTCGCAGGTGCGGGTGACAAGGGGACAGGTGTTGGCGGCGGCAGTTATTCTACCGTCACGTTTTACGGCGAGGGAACGGGTAATCGTTTTGTTTTCGTGATCGATATGAGCGGCAGTATGTCGGAGAACGGCGGACGACCGTTTCTCGCGGCGAAACGGCAGTTGATTAGTGCCATTGATTCGCTCAAAGATACGAATGAGTTTAACATTATTTTTTACAACGATACCGATTTGCAGTTGTTTTCATCACCGCAACGTTCTACCGACGCTAACAAAGCAGCCGCGAAACGTTTTATCAACGCACGTATTCCGGGCGGCGGGACGAAGCACAGTCAGCCGCTTTACAAAGCAATTGCGATGAAGCCGGATGTTGTGTTTTTTCTGACTGACGGCGATGCTCATAGCGATTTGAGACCGGCGGACGTTGAAAGTTTGACACGTTATAACGGACGTAGTAAAACGTCTGCACAAATAAATACGATACGTTTTGGTGATAACGAGGACGGCGGCGGTTTTATGAGAAAACTGTCGGCAGAGAACGACGGGCAGTATCGGTTTGTTAATGTGCGGACGTTCGAGTGAACAAAACAAGTGAACTGAATTAAGGAGGTAACTTGCGTTTTCCATTATCATTGTCGATAGCGATGGGGCTGTACATTGGTTGCAACCGGCTTGCGGGACGAAAGTTTTTCCCGATGGTTTTGATGCTTGAGCCGCTTCACGCTTGTAACTTGCATTGTGCCGGTTGCGGGCGGATTCGTGAATACGCGGATACGGTCAACGAGCGGATGTCGCTTGACGAATGTATCAACGCAGTAAAAGAATGTGCGTCGCCAACGGTCAGCATTTGCGGCGGGGAACCGTTGATTTACCCGGAGATTGTCGCGTTGACTGACTACATCATTCGCGAAGGACGGCACATTTATCTCTGTACGAACGGACAATGTTTGTCCGAACGTTTACCCGATTTCACAGCCGTCGCGAAACGTAACAAGCGATTTTGGAAACACCTGTTTTGGAACGTTCACCTCGACGGAATGTCCGCGACGCATGACGCGATAACCGGTAAAACGGGTTCGTTCGATAAGGCAGTCGAAGGAATCCGTGACGCGAAGAAACTCGGTTACTACGTTTATACTAACACAACGTTGTACAGTCAGACGACGGTTGATGAGTTGGTCGAACTCGGTAAGGTGTTGATGGAGTTGAAGGTTGACGGGATGATGATTGCACCGGCTTACGGTTACGAGGCGGTACAAGACAATTCGATTTTTATCACACGCGAACAGACATACGCGAAGTTCCGCGAGATTCGTAGCCGGATGCAAGGATTTCGTCTGACAACGACACCAACATTTATGGACTTTCTCTGCGGAGAGCGTGAGTTGACTTGTGCGGCGTGGGCGAATCCGACGCGGAACATTCGCGGTTGGAAAAGTCCGTGTTACCTATTGACAGACAAACACTGCGCGACTTACAAGGAACTAATAGAGGCAACCGACTGGTCAAGAATCGGTCACAATAACGACCCGCGTTGCGAACATTGTCTTATGCACTGTGGTTTCGAGCCAGCTGCGGTACTTTGCGCGAATGGAGTGTCAGATGTGTTCCGTCTCGCGAAGTGGCAATTTGGAGGTTTTATAAAAAGTAAACAATCTTGACAAAAAATCTCAATTAAAACACGTTTTTTGCCGAAAACATCAAACACTGTTTGTAAAAACAGTGCGTAAAAATTTTCGACGGTGGGTATTGACAAAAAAACTCTTATCAGACATACTTACTCGCTGTCGTGAATTTTCCTGACCCCTTCGGACGTTTTATGGAGATGATTAGGAATTTCACATCGGTTTTGGTGTGCTTTTACCTTATAACAGAGAGGTAGTTATGAACAATATCGGTAAAATCTTTATCACGCTTATTTTTCTGCTTGCGGTGATGTTTATGTCTTTCTCGTTGGTGCTGTACGCTACGCACGCTAACTGGAAAGTCGAGAACGATAAAGTCAAAAAAGAACTCACGGATACGAACGACAAGTTGCGTAAACTTGAGACTTCGCGTGCGGAAATGACTGCCGCGTATGAAAAAGAAATCGAACGCCGCGCGAAAGAGATTCTGGCGTTAGAGGAGAAGGTCAAGGAGAGCGAGACGGAACGTGAGAAACTCACGGAAGAGAAAACCAAGCTCGTAGCAGAACAGCAAAAAAACATTGCGGCAGTTGAACTCGCTCATACATCTCTTCAGGCAAGCCGTGACGAACTTGAAGGACTTCGCAAAGACAACCGTGATTTGCATGCGGATTGGGACAAATTGTTCCACAAACTTGTCGAGCAAACGGACGAAGCTCACGACTTGTCGGTGAAGTTGGCAAATCTCCGTAGTGTCAGTGAACAACTGGCGAAGGATTATCGCGACGCTTGCGAAGTATTGAAGATACACGGGCAAGTGCCGAAGCCGGAACTTTACTCTGGTATCCCGCCGAAAGGTATTGAGGGAATTGTCACAGAAGTTCGTCCGGACGGTTGGCTGGAAATCTCTATCGGTGAAGATGCCGGGATTATGAAAGGTCACAAACTTGACGTGTATCGACAGGCGAACGGACAAAGTGCTTACATTGGTAAAATCGAAGTTCATCGTACAGAACCGGACAAAGCCGCATGCAGGATTTTGCCGGAGTTCCGAAAGGGAACGATTCAACGCGAAGACACAGTCGGCTACATCAGTTTGGCGAATTGAGATGGTTTTCATCTGGTAATTGTCTACCTAATTATTGTCAACAAATTTGGGGCGAGCATAATTGTTCGCCCCAAAACGTTATATCGAAACGAAGCCGCAATGAACGGCGTTACTGAAACGGGGCTTACTAATGGCATTGTTCAAGAAGAAAGAAAAGAATACACCGCCGCAAGACACGGCGACGGAATCTGTTGCGGAAGTACCGGCATCGAAAGTCAAACTGGAAAAGAAGAAGCCCGAAAAAAACGCTGCATCGCCCCCCAAGCCAAAGGTAAAGTACAAAGTTGACCTGTACACGTACATATTGGCAACCGCGTTGTTTCTTCTGCTAATCGCGTTGGTAATGTTGCTTTTAGATACCAACCGTTACAAAACGGAAGGCGTATTACCGATTTCGTTGAACAACGTACAACAAACGGTTTTAACAAATCACATCGCGGTATAACCACAACCAAATTTCTAACACGGTATATCTTTTACAGCGGAACATACAGAATAACAGAAAATACAGACTTCACAACTTCCGTATTTTCCGCTATTCCAGTTGGCGCGCTGAACGGAATGGTTTTGTTTAATATTTTTTCATAGTAGGCGGTAACGCAGTCGCCAGTAATCATTACTGTCCGACGTAGTTACGCGTGGTTGACATCAACACAGCGTAACTACGCTGCGCTCAGTTACCGCCTATTATTCATCCCGTCCTCAAAAACCAAATCAAAACCGCCACACCGCGCCGACATTTCCGCTGAAACCTTCGCGTTGACCGAGGAATCCTTCGAGACCGGCGTACAACTCAACCCGCCGAAGCGTTGCGTTCAAGCCGATTTCGCCGATTGCTGTTCCGCCGCGTACTGACGGAGCAAGAATTGAAGCGTGCCGACATAACCGTTCGCGTTACCCGAAAACTCATAGTCCCACACCGCTCCGATGTAACCGTTCAACGAACGCGCCGGAACTGAACAACTTACCGCTTCGCGCGGATCACACGGGGCTGCGCCGCGAACCGTTGCGCGGTTATTCCAATTCGCAAATGTATAACGTCCGCCCAAACACTGGCGGTTACTCTCGCCCGAAGCAAAATGCACCGCCGTTGGAAAGTTTCAAAGTTCCCTCTTTGACATTCGTAGCACCGCTGTAAGTGTTGTTTGCATTGGTGAGTACCAATATCCCGCTGTCGATTTCGTTATCCGTCGTATCGCCTTTTGTAACGCCGCCATCGCCGATGAGTTGAGCGCCGAAAGTAACAGCGTTCGCCCCAGTGTTGATGATTACGCCAGCAGGTATTACGCTGAGATTGGCGGCATTGGTTGGCGCGGTGTTCAAAGTACCAATACCCGCGTCTCCGCTGGTGAGAAAATTGAGTTTTTCCACATTGCCCACTTGGTTAATGGTGTTGCCCGCGTTCAGGTTGAGTGTATTGCCGGTGAACAGGTCGCCAGTGGGAGTACCAGAATCACAGTCCCCGCCGTAGATGCCTCCATAAGTTTTACCAGTGGTCGTGATGGTAATGGTATTGTCGGTGACGCTGCTGCCGTCATCCATAACAACGCCGCCAATGATATAATTAAATGTGGTGCTGCTGAAGCCGCTGATTGCGACTTGATTATGGGCGGCAAAGGAAATCGTTGAGTTCGTGAATCTTGTGTAACTGATTTTCAACATCAAAAAAGAATACTGAGAGTGACTCATTGTTTGAAAATTGGTAGGGGGCTGTAAAAATGTGGGAAAAAAATACACGCGGAGTGTTTTACCACTTTTTCGGCGTTGGGCAAGGGGGTTTTTAGAAGTTGCATTAAGATTGAAAAAGGATACATAAATCATAGTAACTCTCAAAACCTTGCCTAATGTTCACGAGGTCATGTGTAGTGAAAAAATAAGTTATGTTCTAAACTTATTGTCTTGACACCCACTCCCCGAATGCTTATGCTGTTTTGAGTTCGTTTATCACATCAAGGAGGAGAGAAGAATGGTTTTCGTTGCGTTAAAATGTCCGTTT
>JAITST010000236.1 GCA_031287585.1 Planctomycetaceae bacterium
TGAGTTGGCGCAGCGTGAATGGTCGCGGGTCGAGATGTAAACTACCGGCTATGCGCCAGATGTTGCTCCAGCCATTGCCGTTTCGATGACTTCGTCGATGTCCAGATTTTCGATTTTCGTCTCCGCCGCTTTCACGCCCGCAAGAATCATCTTCTTCTGTTTCCCGACTGCCTTCGCCCTGTCGTGCCGACCCCGGCTCTGGAAAAAATCAATGAGTTCCTGATAAAACGCTTCATGCGCCTTCGCAAAAGTCAACCCGTCAAAGGATTGGTAAATCTGATTCGCATCAACGTTGTATTTTTCGAATTGACCTTCGAGCAACGTTGCAATCACTTGGGCGAGCAGCATCTCGTCCGTGCCGAGCCGTGTCAAAAGCGGCGGGTCGCCGGTCTCCGGTTGAAGAAGGTCGATGCCGAGTTTATCCTTGACCAGCATCGCTGTCCCGATATTGAGAGAAAGCGTCCAGTCCCGATTTGCATTGTCTTTGAATACTTGCATGGAAATAAAAGGTTAGGGTTGTTTGAAACAAAAATTACGGTGTGGTTCCGCCGCCGGTTGCTCTCTGACGAAAAACAATATCCCCGCCGCCATAATCCCGATGATACCGAGTTTTTCAATACCCATTAAAAAGGACAAGTCCGGCCGAATGTGGGCAACAGGAAATTATCTTGATATAAATTTTGCCCCTCTTGCACTCTCACAACCTATTTGTTAGAATTTCTTCGTCGTCGGCACTTCGCCGACGAATTTTAAATTAACCAAAGGAAAAATTTATCGAAATAAACATTTCGTGACCAATTAAATGAACTTTGCGTTCAGTTGCTGAAAGACAAATTACCACCATAAGCCGAAAGGCTTTTGTTACGAAAGCAACATCGAAGGGACGCTCCCTGTGTAAGGGAGTGCCTTGGTGTTGTTTCGTAAACTCTGTGGTAAGAGTGTCTTTCACAACACGGAAAAGGCACTCTTTCTTTTTTCAACTCTTGAAAGTTTGCCGTGTTCTGTAAGGCGAAGCCGCTTTTTGACTGAAAACAAATTTGGTTGTTTTCCTACAAACCTTTTAGCAAGAGAATTTTATGGACGGATGCATCAAAATGCTATTGATTATTATCCTCATTCCGATAGCCCTCGTGGCTTTATTGGCAATCCTTGTGGCTCTCGGAATTGGAGTGGCTGTTACTGGAAACTTATAACTATACATTAACAATGGATGGAATAATCAAATTCCTTTTAATCATCGTTCTGCTCGGCGTTTGCCTGATGCTGTTTTAATGCGTCCAATGAAACACCGTGATTACGTGATACTGGCTTTATGCTTCGTATTCTACATTGGGTTTCATTCGGTTCGGACAATACTGCCGAGCGGCTGGTTCAAAGATTCGTTTCCGAGTTTTCTGGTACCCTTCGTTGTCTTTTCGATAACGAATTTGACAGTACCGGAAATCCGGCGTTGGATGTTTTGGCATAAACACTTGATTCAGATAGTTGCGTTGACTATGCTGGCTATCTGGTTCGAGGGTGTTGTACCGTTGTTTTTGCCGTGGTCTGTCGAGCAATGGTCGGATATTGTCGCAATATATTGCGGTTACGGGATTTATACTCTGAAAAATGGAGCCAAGATATAATAGACCTTTTCTCTAACGTTAGAATAGGCAAAATAAATAATTTAGGAAGTCATGAAATTTTCTGTTTTACTTTGTGAGTTTAGGGATACCCCATGCCGATTGCAAAGTCATTTTTTACAGGTCAGTAGTGGCGGATAATTTTTGTCGATTTTCGCTAAACAGCCCATTTTCACCATTTCCGGTCAGTGAAAATGGAAACTTTACGACTTTGCAATCGGCGTGAGGGATACCCCAAAATTTTCAATAACCGCCGAAAAGAGTTAGAGAAAAGGTCTAATATTATTTGCCTGCCAAAATGGCAGGTAAAGTTAATGAATTGGCGAGAAATTCGAGAATTTCTGCCAGATTGCGTTTGGCACAAAAATTGCAACGTTTTACGTAGTTATCTGCTATAACCGTTAAAATATGTATTTTTTATGACTATTTCGACCACTGATTTGCTTTTGACCATTTTTACTGTGTTCTTTGTAACTGGGTGTCTGATTGTCTATAAAATACAGAATTTATACTACTGGTATAAAAAAATAACCTTCAGAGAAAGCATTCCCGAAAAATGGCTTGCTGAACCAATTAAGTACCTGATTCGTTCCTGTGTCGATGAACCAGAAGTATTTGATTTTGTTGTGTATATTGACTATCAAGATGACATAAACTGGGCTACTGGTGACACAAAACAAACGGGCGATGAAACAGATAAACAAGGCGCAAATACTTGGAAGCCAAGCAATATCGAATGGGTGTTGACTGAAGTATCTTCATTGGAAATGAGCGTAACAAATTGGGACACGGACATCCGGTTTCAAGTGAATCGTTTACTCGGAGAAATTATCGTAAAAGCGTTTTGTAGTCAACCGAAAGAGGGAATCCAAAAAACGTTAGAAGAAACCAAGAATTTCATTCTTGCAAAGAAGGCGGAAGTTTCTCGCATGTGGATTATTCGTTATGCGTTTCTAACCACTTGCCTTTGTTTTGCAGGTGCTATTGTTGCGTTTTATTGGTCATCGAGTTTATTGTGGCTGCTGGCAGGTATTGGTTGTGTTGGTGCCTTTTACTCTATTTTGATGCGATTAGGTAAATTCAATTACGATAGTATGTCGGAAAAACGAGCGCACTTTTACGAAGCAGCGTCTCGGATTGTAGTAGGTGGCATATCGGGATTAGTTTCGTTATGGGTTATCAAAGCAGGTATTATACTGCCGACATTTTTTAACGAATCAAACGAAGCGTCTCTGTTGCTCTTTGCGTTCGTTGCCGGGGCAAGCGAACGGTTATTGCCGGGAATCATTTCGGTCGTGGAAAATACAAACAAAAAAGAAACAATTCAATAACCTCTAACATAGAAAAATTTGTGATGAAAAAGAAGATTTTTATGATTGGGAACACAAACGGATTACCGGGAGTAAATGTTGACATTGACTCTTACCGTTCTTTTTTTACCAGTCCAGTTGGCGGCAATTGGTATGACGGGGAAATTGAAATCCTCCGTAATCCACGTAAAGGAGAACTTCTTGCCAGAATCAATGCAATGCGGCAAAAGAACTATGATTATGTCATAACAATTTTCTCTGGTCACGGAGGCTTCGCAAGAAATGGGACAGTCCTCGAGATAAACAAATACGATGAACTCATAGACGCTAATGAGTTAAGAAATTTATCTGAACGGCAACTCTTGATTTTTGACTGTTGCCGTGAAATTATTGTTCCGTCAGCTACAAAGACGGCATCAATTCTAAATCTTTCTTTATCAAAACAAGCAGAGTATGATATTGTTAGAGAGAAATATGAAGAGAGAATAAGCCAGTCAGTTCCACAGGAAGTTATTCTATGGGCCTGTAATACGCAGGAAGCAGCAACCGATATATCAAACGAAGGAGGCGTATATTCTCAATCTTTACTTCGTGCAGCCAGAGAATTAGCCGGAGGTAATGAGATGTTTGTTAGTGTTAGCAAAGCGCACGAGATGGCAACTAACTATACGCAGCAACGGACTAGAGGGCTACAAAACCCACAGATATATCAGCCGCGTTGTTTAACAAGTCAATGTTTACCATTTGTGGTTAACCCTGAATTAGTGTTGGCGATAAATCCGCGTTATTCTGTTGGTTCAGGGATTGCTGCACTGCTTAATTTGCAACAAAAGAGTTATTAGTGTGGATTCCTGTGTTGATGCCGAGCCATTTTTTATCGGCGAGAAACTCCCAAGCCCAATGATTGCTTCCCGCTTGAAATAATCGCCGAAGCGACGGTGTTGATTTTTGACCGAAGCATTTCAAAGAACGTGTGGTGATAGGCACCACGTCCAACATCCAGTACCGAGGTCAATGACCTCGTAAACGCTTTCTTGTGCAATAATCTGGTCGCCGGTTTGCGGGTCGAAAGGCAACGCGGACGGCTCAATCAAAAAATCCGTTGTATGAGAAGAGACCGTAAAACCGTTGCCGTCAACGATTTCATATCTTGTTCTTCCAAGCAACGCGCCAACCGGATACTTTTTATCGTCACGGCAATAAACAACCGGCGAAGAGGCGAATTCTTTCTGTTGCCTGGAAAGCCATTGAAGTCCGCTTTCAAGAATATTTTTCATAGCGTTAGCCGATTCGTACTCTGACCGTGGTTGCATCGGCAGTTGCCGCAGAGACAGCAATGCCAATGAGAGTATTACCGGTTGCGTTAATCACCGCCTTTTTTGCGGTTGTGTCCCAGTAAATTTTGTTGCCGAGTGAAACAGCAACGTTGACCTTTTCGATGTCGTACACGCCGACAACGTGAACCGCGCCGATAGTACCGGCGGCGATGTCTGTTTTCGTGATACCGATGAGAGAACCGAGAATAATCACCGTTCCCGCTGCGGTATCGGTTTCGGGCAAAAAATCAATCGCCCGCCCTTCGTGAATATATCGTGC
>JAITST010000275.1 GCA_031287585.1 Planctomycetaceae bacterium
AGAGTTGCCAAATTAAATGTGTTTCAACCACAAAAGGTATGTCATTTAATTCAAACATTCTAAAACTCACTGGATTTACGTATTTTTCGTATTGTGATTTTTGGGAAAGTACAGTAAAACTAAGGACGGTAATTTTGAACTTGGCGGTTTGAAAGAAAAAGACGGACTGTCGCCCGGTACATATAAAGTTCATTTGATTGGCGAAGTGCCGGTCGATGGAACGGATCGGACTACTCCACTTTTTGCCGGAAAATACAATACCCCGGAAACTTCTGGTACTGTTATCGAAGTCAAAAAAAGAGAACCGAACCAGTTTGAAATCGTCGTCGAAAAACCGTAATTCCGGTACGTCAAATTTTGGGCAAACATTCGAATCTGCCCTTTTGAAGATAAATTACTGGAACCGTGAGTTTTGTCACGATTACGCCGCAACGCGACACAAACAATTTTCAATCGTGTTCGTTCTAAAACATCAATCCAGATATGGGTCTTGTCCCATTTGTCTTTGCATTTTCTTTTGTTCTTTCTCGTAGTAGAGCATTATTTTTCTGTTTCGGAAATTTTTTACCTCTACTTTGTGTTGGGCTTTTTGAAATAGGTTTTGGTATGTTGGTGTCACCTCGCCTTCGCTGCGGCGGCGGTAACGTTTTGCACGTTTCGCTCCGAACGCTTTTTCCAACAACTCATCTTCTAACGATAGGTACTGACGAAACGTTCCCGGGTCGCCTTGTCTTCCGCAGCGTCCGATTAGTTGCCGGTCGATTCTTGCTGACTCGTGCATTTCTGTGCAGATTACGTGCAAGCCGCCGAGTTCTGTCACCGCGTCCGCTAGTTTTATGTCCGTGCCGCGTCCTGCCATGTTTGTTGATACCGTCACCTTTCCACGTTCACCGGCACACGCTATTATCGCCGCTTCTTCCGCGATTCGGTTCGCGTTCAGGACTTGGTGAACTATTCCGCGTTGCGTCAACAACCGCGATATGATTTCCGTCTTATCAATCGTTCGCGTACCAATCAATACCGGTCGCCCTATCTCGTGAACTTCGGTAATCTCGTCAACTATCGCCTCCCACTTCGCTCCCTCACTACCGAAAATTTTCGTCGGTAACTGGACTCGCCGCGGCGGTTTGTTTGTTGGTACTTTTACGACATTACAACGGTAAATCTTTTGCAACTCGCGTCGCGACGCTGCGGCTGTTCCGGTCATTCCCGCGAGGTGTTCAAACCGCAGGAAGTAATCTTGAATCGTCACGCGAGCCGCCTGTCCCGTGTCTATCGTCACCTCAACACCTTCCTTCGCCTCAACCGCCTGATGGATTCCGTCACGCCATTTACGTCCTTCGCCAAGTCTGCCCGTGAACTCGTCAACTATCACTATCTCACCATTACGAACAACATACTGCCGGTCTTTGAAAAACTCACGCGCAACCTTCACCGCCTGTTGAACGTAATCGTACAAATGATAAAGCCCAACCTCGTCGAGCGCGGCGGGCTTCATAATCACTCTCACTTTCCGCCGCCCTGATTGGTTTAACGTTACCGTTTTTTTCTCGTTGTCGTACTCGTAATCATCCGTTTCCGTGAACTGGTTCGCGACCGATGCCGCCCACCTATAACACTCCGCACGCAGTTGTTCCTCGCCCGTCGGTGCGGCACTTATAATCAATGGCGTACTCGCTTCGTCAATCAGAATCGAGTCCGCCTCGTCAACCAACGCGAAGAACGGTTCGCGTTGAACGGGCTGCTCACCGCCCGCGTTTTGTTGCTTACCGCCTTGCGATTTGTACTCGAAAAGTTTACCGAATAAGTCACGGTTGCCTTCGTCGATGTGACGCAACAACAATCGGTCACGCAAAAAGTCAAACCCAAATTCTTTCGCCGTTCCGTAAGTTATATCACACTGATACGCCTTCCGTCGGTCAGGCGACGGCATCTGCTCCTGAACTACGCCGACTTTCAAACCGAGCGAGTTGTAAATTGGCTGCATAAGTTCGGCATCGCGTTTTGCGAGATAGTCGTTGACCGTCGCGAGCATCGCACCGTGTCCGGCGAGCGCGTACAAGTATAGCGGTAACGTCGCCGTGAGCGTTTTACCTTCGCCGGTTTGCATCTCGACAATTGACTGGTGAAAGATTGCGATACCGCCGAGAAGTTGGACATCGAAGTGGCGCATATTAAGCGTTCGGCGACCGGCTTCGCGAACCAGCGCAAATGCCTCCGGCAGAATCCTCACGAGCGGCTCGCCGCTACGAACACGATAACGCAACGATAACGATTCTTTACGGAGTTCGCTGTCGGACAGTTTTTGCGACGGCAACTCCAACTGCGTGATTCGGTCTAACACAAAAGACCAACGAGCCAGATGCCCACGCTGCAAAAACGGAACGAAGCGTTCGTAGTAACGTTGAATACCAGTTGGAAGCATAAGACGAAATTGGGGATTGCGGATTCTAGAAATCAAAACACATAAACAGTGTCCAGTCTAAATTATACCGTGCCAATTGTCAACACCGTTTGGGAAGGATAACTGGGTATGCGCGTCAATTTTTTGCAGGTATTCTATCATTCGTCCCAACGTAGTATAATCTTCTGGCGTAATTTTCGCTTACGCTTCGGGTTGAGTTTGTATAACACGTTTTATAACTTCGTTTAGCGCAAAACGAATACTCGTCTCTTGACGCTAGGTGAGGTTATTTAATTCTTCATTTAATCTAACCACACTATCAAACATAACAATCAATGTCAACCAATGAAATTTCTAACATACGCCCGCCGCGGCGTATTGTTTTGTCTGTTGTTCTGCTACTCGTTGTACAGGCGTTGTTACTTTGTTATCTTTCGTGGAGTACCAGTCCGAATCGTACTGAGGTTGGGCATCTTGGGGCTGCGGTTTATTTTTGGCATACCGGTAAGTTCGACGTGTTTAATGTTAATCCGCCGCTTGTTCGTGTTGTCGCGGGATTGCCGATAGCGTTGTTTTGTAATCCGAAATACGACTTGACCACATACTCGCCGCGTCCGCAAGACCGTTGCGAATGGTCGTTGGGACATTCGTTTGTTGTTGCCAACAACTTCGACGATGTGCGGCTATACGTGTTTCTTACACGGCTCGCTTGCATTCCGTTCGTACTGCTCGGCGGCTGGTTTGGTTATCGCTTCGCGTCGGAATTATACGGCGATTTGTCTGGCGTTTTGTTTTTGATTCTATGGACGTTTTCGCCGTTCATACTCGGTTGGGGAGCGACGATTTGCCCCGATGCCGCGGCGGCTTCGATGGGTATTGTCGGGCTTTACACGTTTTGGCATTGGTTGAAGAAACCGACGTGGCAGCAAACGATTGTCGCCGGAATTTGTCTCGGACTTATGCCGCTAACAAAAATGACATGGATTATCGCACCGGTACTATGGTTAATGTTGTGGATTGTGCGGCGTTACGTTTTTCGTGATGGCGTTGCTAACAGAGCGAAACCGCCATTACGCCAACTTGCCGTGATGATGTTTGTTGCGTTGTATGTAATTAACACGGGCTACCTTTTCGACGGCACGTTTCGTTTGCTCGGCAGTTACAAATTCATCAGCGGTACGTTGACGAACACGACTATAACACACGGAACACCGTTCAAAATCGGCAACCGGTTCAGCGATTCGATACTCGGTTACGTACCCGTTCCGTTACCAGCGGAGTTTGTGCAGGGCATCGACACGCAGAAACGCGATTTTGAAGTCGGGATAGAATCGTACGCCCGCGGCGTTTGGGCGGACAGCGGTTGGTGGTGGTACTACTGTTACGTTTTATTGCTCAAAGAACCGCTCGGTGTTTGGGTTCTAACAATACTCGCAACGTTTGCGACAATTTTGAGTCGGCGATTAAATACGGTATGGCGTGACGAGGTAACGATATTGTTACCGCTATTCACGGTCTTCATTTTTGTCAGTAGTCAAGACGGTTTTTCGATTCACCCGCGATACATTATTCTGATTCTTCCGTTGTTATACATTTTCATTAGTAAGACAGCGGCGTGCCTGACGTGCGGGAAAACGGCGTTGAAGTTATTGATGACGGGCGGAGTTTTGGCAAGTGCTTTGTGGATTGTTGCGAGTAGTATGAGTTTTTATCCGCACTCGCTTTCGTACTTCAACGAACTCGGCGGAAATCCGAAAGAGTGGTCGAATTACCTGCAAGGCAGTAACATAGATTGGGGACAAGATTTGTACGAACTAAAAACGTGGTGCGAAAAAAATCAGGATAAGCAACCGTGCTACATTACGGTAGAACAATCGTTGCCGCTGGAAACATTGAACATAAAACACAACGGCAGCGTCCCCCAAACACAAACAAACGGGTGGATGATAATAGGAGTAAATCTAATCAATGACCGGTCAGGAAAATACGAATGGCTTAAAAATCACGAACCAAAAATGATGATTGGTTATACAATATGGATTTATGAAATTATATTATAACCTTCCAAATTACAGCGCGCTATGGCGGTAAAGTGGAACCGTTTACGTTTAGACACTTCACAGCGTTTGAATCGTCTGCCCTCCGGCTACTGTTATTACCTGTCCGGTTGAGTATTGCAGTTCGTTACGGGCTAACATTGCTACCGCTTTTCCTACGTCTTCCGGTGTTCCCCATCGCATTTGCGGTATTAAACCGTTCTTTATCAATGTGTCGTATTTTTCTTTTACCGCGGCTGTCATATCCGACTCGATTATGCCCGGTCTTACTTCATAGACCTGAATTTTTTCCGGTGCTAATCTTGCTGCCCAAAGTTGTGTTGCCATACTTACTCCCGCTTTCGACATACAATACTCGCCCCGCATCGTTGAAACTACCGTTGCCGAAATCGAACTTATGTTCACAATCGACATCGGTTCGTCGCTTGTTTGTCTTGTCTTCACCATTTCTCTTGCTACCGATTGCGTCAAGAAAAATGGACCTTCGAGGTTTATCCGCATAACACGCTCGTAACTTTCGGTTGTCATTTCGAGTATGTCGTGACGCTTTAACGGTGCTACTCCGGCATTGTTTACGAGCAGGTTTACTTTACCAAAAACTTTCATTATGTTCGACAACGCAACGTCGCGTGAGCATACGTCACTGACATCCATCTGTTGGTAAATCACACGTTTCGCGTCACCGGCGCGTTCGCGGAGTTGCTCAATCGCGCCGCCGCATTCGTGTTCTTCACGTGTCGCGCAGATTGCAACGTGCCAACCGTCGTCGATAAGTTTTGACGAAATTCCGAATCCGATACCGCGGTTGCCGCCGGTTATGATTGATGTTTTCATAAGGAGTGTTAAGTTGTAGAGGGCAATATATCAAAAAGCATATTGTACACGAATTTTCGGTAGTTTATAATGTACACCGTTTTATTTTACGTTTTTTCAAACCATTACCATCAAAAACTCCGATGCCGGAATCATCTTCAAACCCGCAAACGCAATTCCCTAAAAAGAAGAAAGCGAAGTCGAAAACTAAACGGCAACTTCGTTATCTTAACCGTGAACTTAGTTGGCTCAACTTCAACGAACGGGTATTGCAGGAGGCAAACGACCTTACTGTACCGTTGATGGAACGTATCGTTTTTCTCGGTATTTTCTCAAACAACCTCGACGAATTTTACCGTGTCCGGTTCGCACTCATCAGTCGGCTTGCGAAGATGCAGAAGACTTTGAAAACCGACATCGTTAAAGAAAATCTCATCGACATCGAAGCCGTCCAACTTATGCGTTCGATACAAAAACGGGTGTCGTGGTTGCGGAAACAATTTGACCAATCATTCGGCGAAATCCGTGAAACGCTCGCGAAATACGGTATCATTTTTCTCGACGAAACAATGCTCACACCGGAACAAGGCGAGTACGTTCTGTCGTACTTCCGCCGCACTGTTCGTCAGTATCTGTTCCCGATTATGCTTGACCAGTTCAAAAATTTTTCCAACCTCCGCGACAAATCAATTTACCTCGTCATCGATCTGAAATTCAAAACGAATCCGCTTATCGAAAATCATGCGTTAATCGAAATTCCGTCGGAGTTGCCGCGATTTCTCGTGTTACCCGAATCGCTCAGTCCCGACGGCAACCACTGTGTACTGTATCTTGACGACGTTATCCGTTACTGTTTGTCCGATATTTTTTCAATGTTCGGCTACAACGAGTTCTTCGCTTACACTATCAAGTTTACGCGCGATGCCGAACTCGACATCGACAACGACGTATCTAAAAGTTTCCTCGAAACGGTAAGTGAAGGAATCAAGGCACGTAAGTTCGGAGCGACGGTACGTTTCATTTACGACAAGCGAATGCCGAATCGTGTGCTAGACAAAATCGTCGCCAAGTTCGGTTTGAAGAAACGCGACACACTTGACCCGGGCGGCAAATATCACAACGCGAAGGACTTTATGAGTTTTCCGCGACTCGGCTCGCCCGAATTGCATTACGGCGCGTCGCCGTCGCTCGACGTTCGCCGTCTGACGGAAAACGCGATGCTGCTCGACGTTATCCGGTCGCGCGATTTGTGTTTGCATTATCCGTATCAACCGTTTCGTTATCTGATTGACTTGCTCCGCGAGGTGTCAATTGACCCCGCTGTGAGAACAATAAAGATGACGATATACCGCGCGGCGAAGGATTCCAAAATCATCAACGCGCTGATTAACGCGGCGCGTAACGGGAAGCAGGTTATTGTTTACGTCGAATTGCAGGCACGCTTCGACGAGGAGGCGAATATCCGGTGGGCGGCACGAATGCAGGAGGAAGGTATCAAGGTTATACAGTCAACGCCGGGTTTGAAGGTTCACGCGAAACTGATTCTGATACGCCGCAAAGAGAACGGTACGAACGTGTATTACGGTGTGATTGGTACAGGTAATCTCAACGAAAGTACCGCGAAAATTTATGCCGACGAACAACTGTTCACCGCAGACAAAGTTATAACTGCCGACATCAATAAAGTTTTTCACATGCTTGACGACCGCAAGTTTTTCCAACCGGAGTTCGAGAAACTAATCGTCTCGCCGTTCAGTACGCGAACGTTTTTCATACGGAGAATCGACCGCGAGATTCGCGCGGCGAAACGCGGTAAACCGGCGTGGATTGTAGCAAAGATGAACAATCTTGTTGACCGTAAGATTATTGATAAACTGTACGAAGCGAGCGAGGCGGGAGTGAAGATAGACCTGATTATACGCGGTATCTGCGTACTGGTGCCGGGAATCAAAGGGTTGAGTTCAAACATCCGCGCGATAAGAATTGTTGACCGTTTTCTCGAACACACGCGGATAATAGTTTTTTGCAACAACGAAAAACCGGAGTATTACATAGGTTCTGCCGACTGGATGGAACGAAATTTCGACCACCGTATTGAAGTAACAGTACCGATTACAGACCCTGACATCCAACAAGACTTATGGCGAATGTTACAAATCCAACTAACAGACAACGTAAAAGCCCGGCTAATCTGTGCCGACCATCCCAACGCACCGATTCCGAAAAAAACAAAGCAAAAACGGATACAATCGCAGTTGGAAATTTACACGTACCTGAAAGAGAAATATGGTAACGAGTGAAACCCGCGCTCGCGGAGACACAAAAAAATCGGGCGTTAGTTTTACCCAACGCCCGACCCCCTTCAACAAGAAGTGTCCGCAAAACTACTCATCTTGCAAGGCACTGTAACCCTCTACTCCAGTACGAACTTTTACTACGTTTTCTACGTCGTAAACAAATATCTTACCGTCACCGATGTTGCCCGTGTACAGCGTTTTCTTCGCTGTTTCGATTACCAGGTCAACCGGTACTTTTGTGACTACTACTTCAACTCTAACCTTTGGCAAAAGTTGAATATCAACCTGAACACCGCGATAAAACTCGCTCGAACCCTTTTGCATTCCGCAACCCATCACTTGCGTTACTGTCATACCGGTAATGTTAATCGCGTTGAGAGCATCTTTAAGTTCTTCAAACTTGTTCTGCCGGCAAATGATTTCAACCTTCGAGAACTTCGGACGATTCGGGTCAACCATTTTCGGTGCAACCGTCTTCGGTGCGGTATGTTCAATCGTGACGGCTTGCGAAACCGGAACCTTTCCTTCTTCGTGAGCAACGATGCCGTGAAGTTGGTCGGTGATGTTGAAGTCGGCGTAAGCACTCGCCAAACCGTGTTCCGATATATCCAAACCTTCGAGTTCGTCAATTTTGGAAACACGTAATCCAACCGTTGCCTTCAATACACCGAAGAGGATAAGCATCGTAATGGCAATCCAAATCGCTACCGCAATGATACCTGTTGCTTGCGTAATAAGAAGGTCGATACTGCCGCCGTAGAACAAACCGGTGAAATCACTGTTCACTTTTGGGTCTGCAAACAACGCGACGCAAAGTGTTCCGACAACGCCGCAGACACCGTGTACCGAGATCGCGCCAACAGGGTCGTCGATGTGTAAAACTTTATCAATGAACTCAATCGCGATAACCAGAAATATCGCGGACAACGTTCCGACACCAATCGCACCAAGCGGTGAAACAACGTCTGCACAAGCGGTTATTCCGACAAGCCCCGCCAACGCACCGTTGAGCGTCATTGACACGTCCGGTTTACCGTAGCGGAACCAAGTTATAATCATCGTGACTGCCGTTCCAACCGCAGCCGCAAGGTTTGTCGTCACAAATATACTGCCCATAGAAGTCAGTACATCGTCGCCAGTCGCACAAACAGTTGACGCACCGTTGAAGCCGAACCAGCCGAACCAAAGTATGAGAACACCGAGGCAGCCGAGTGCCAGATTGCTGCCGAGAATAGCACGCGGCTTACCGTCTGCCGTGTACTTGCCGATACGCGGTCCGAGAAACGCCGCACCAATCAACGCGGACAAACCGCCGACCATGTGTACGACTGTCGAACCAGCGAAGTCGTGGAAACCGGCTTTTGATAACCAACCGTCACTGCACCATATCCAGTGACCAGAAATCGGATAGATGACTGCACAAAGGACAATACAGTAAAGACAGTAAGTTCCAAACTTGGTACGTTCAGCCATTGCACCGGAGACGATTGTTGCCGATGTCGCACAGAAAACGGTTTGAAAGATTAAGAAGACGACACCCGGATAAGAGCCAGCACCGTACTCATTCGCGATGGCTCTACCGGAAAGCAAGTCAACGATACCGATGTAAGGGTTGCCTTCGCCGAACATAAGCCCGAACCCGATTATCGTAAACACAATTGTACCCAGAGCGAAGGTCAGCATATTTTTCATCGCGATATTACCCGTGTTTTTCGCACGGGTAAAACCGGCTTCGACCATCGTAAAGCCAGGGTGCATAAAAAACACAAGTGCCGCACCAAGTAAAACCCAGATGGTATCGACAGACGAAAAGCCGGAAACAGTTTCAGCCGCCACTTCCGCAACGTTGGCAGCCGCACCGGACACATCCGACTCAGCAAATAATGGTAACAAAACAGACGACATGACATTCTCCTTGTATGGTGAAAGTTTTTTGGTGATCGTAATCGGGTAAGCCACTCGGCGAACCCATTAAATTACAAATGCTTAAAAGCAACCTTTGTGCCTATTAGAATCTTTTCCGCACAATTATTTCAACTGTTTGAAAACAAGGATATGCGGACTGTCAACACAGTGGAGAGCAATAATTGCTACTGTGAACAATACATTTTTGTTTACTTGCTAAAATGGCTACAAAAATGTAGGGAAAATGGTTGGATTTGAGAAAATACATTTAAGGACATTTCTAAAAACAACAATTTTAACCGCTGTCTTTGTCCAATATTTTTGAAACGCACTGAAAAACAAAAGACTTTCCCAGCCGTAAGTTTTATTACCGTAAAGAAAACTTATTAGCGTCAAATAATACGATAACAAATGATACACTAAAATCGGTTTGCGTCAAACGAAGTCTGGTTGCACACCAACCGGACTTCGTTTTGTACTTTGCTTACACTTTGCAAACTTAAATTACCCGCGTTACACCCGGCACAGCAACCGGATAATTGCCGTCTGCGTCGGGCATTACCGGTGCGGGACTGTCCATCGTTAGTTTATCAATGTTCGGTGCCAGTTCCGTACCGGAAGCCAACGCCTCGTCCCAAGTGATTTCCTTGCCGGATTCACACGCCATACGTCCGAGAATACCGACGAAGCCCGATTTCGCGCAGCGTTCCGTTTCGTTATGCGGCTTGTCATTGCGTATGGCATCGAATAAAACGTCGTGTTCGATTTGGTACATATTCTTTTCCTTGTCCTTGAATTCCCAAATCACGTTTTCCTTCAC
>JAITST010000314.1 GCA_031287585.1 Planctomycetaceae bacterium
GTCGCGCGGACCAAAGAAAAAAGTAAAAATGAAATTCGACCCAAATGTTAATCACGTTTCAACTTTTAAGATAATAAATGATAGAAAATAAAAATTCGGACACCTTCAAAGGGATGCCCGTAAGGGGTTGAATAAAGGGGTATCGTCAGTGATGGCTCTTGTTTACCCCCTTACGGGGGTCGGTCTTTTGGGGTACCTGCCCCGCGCTAGCGCACGGGATTATTGAGATTCAGCCCCTTGTGGGGTAGTATTCGTAGTAACGTTCAATGTAATCATAATCAACATTTTTGCTCGCGTCTACATCACAGCACAAACAATTAAACAATTTTCAATCGTGACAAGTATATTCGATGTCTTACTTCGCAGTCGGCTCCAATACTTGTACTCCCATCATATTACGGTCTGTCGGTTTGGTGTATGCCCAGACGAGTTTTTTGTCTCGCGTTATCTCGAACATTCCTACGCCTTTGCCTTCTTTGTTGTATGCGGCATAGCAACCTATTACAAGGTTGCCGTTTTTCAATCGTTGGAAGCCCGTCATATTGGTAATCCCAATATCGGGCAATTCCGATTTTTTGAACTCCCATACTACCTTACCGTTTTTATCAAACTCAGTAACCTGGTCAAGCGACGAAATCAACGTATTGCCGTTTTCCAAACGTTCGGCGGCAAACGCTATGTTCGTGACCTTTTGCTCCCAAACGGTCTCGCCGCTCGGTGTATATTCACGAACCAAATTGTCGCCGGAATGAGAAACCAAGTAATTCCCATTCGATAATTTTCGCACTCGCCTCATTCGGTGGTGTTGGTTATCCGTCTTGAATGCCGTTTGGAATTCAAACGTTACCGAACCGTCGGGAGCGATTTCCTTAACGATTCCTGAATAATTTTCACCAATGAGCGTGTTACCGTTTTCGAGACGCTGGCAGGTAAACGAACCTTCCTTGCCCTTTGGCGGAGCGTATTGAAACACGACCTTCTTGTCCGGTGTAACTTCCGTTACCTTACCGTCGGCGAACAAAATGTTACCGTTTGAAAGTAACTGTACTTCGTGAATGTTTCCGGCTGGCTGTTCCCACTTGACGGAAAAGTCCGACGCGAACCAAACAACTCGTCCCGACCCCGTCGCTAGTACATCATACGCTGGCTGTTGAGCGAAAAGCGGCACCGACAGAGTTATTAAAATGAAACATAAGATAAAACGATTAGATGTCATAAAGCAACCTCAAAATTTTTGCGTATCCGCATGGTTTATGTTAAAAAATCAGCGTTAAGAACCATTCTATTTTATTCAATAATAACAACAGCATTCTTTTTCCTTGCCACCGCTGTCGGATTTGGTGCGTCGGCGTAACCGAAACAGGCACAGCCGAAAATTTGATTTTCCTTTGGTATGCCGAGTTTTGTCATATACTTACGAAACACCGGTTCGTCGTTCAGTACGTTAAGTTGGTTTATCCAGCACGAACCGATTCTCAACGAATGAGCGGCGAGGAACATATTTCCCAGCAGCAACGCACAGTCGAACTGTGCGTTTCGCGGCGAAACCGTTGTGTCGCCCGACACTATCACGAATGTTGGTGCGTGATAATTCACCGTGTATGATTCGCTGCCAACGTAATCGGCGTATGGGTTGTCCTTCATTCTCGCCGTTGCCGCTTTTACTTCGCGGTTTACTTCGGCGATTTTGTCGAGTCCACGCACAACGACAACGTGCCACGGCTGCCGCCCCATTGCACTTGGCGCGTACAGTCCTGCCTCTAATATCTGCTGCAAAATCTCCGCCGGAAACTGTTCCGGCTTGTACTTCCGAATACTTCGGCGGGTCAATATCGTTTTGATGGTTTCGTTCATTGGTTACTCCTTAACTAGGTTTAATGAAAACCGTCAGCCAAACGGTTGTTTCCGTTGTTGATGTCGAATGGACTCTATGCTTTTGATGTTCTGTGATGAATATGTAATCACCCGGTAACATTTGTTTCATTTCGGAATCTCCTTCAAATTCCAGCGTTGCCGACCCGCGAAGGAGAACTACCCATTCGCTCTCATCTTGGTCGTACCAAAAATCGGGCGGACTTGATTGACCTGTCGAAACGATCCGTTCGATACGAACATTCTCCGTCTGGAAAAGATTTTCGACCAGTTCCGCCGGTAACGACGTTGGCAATGTATCAAACAAATTTTTATTCATTAGACTTGTTTCAACACAAATATAATACAAAAATCCCCTAAATACAAACCCCAACCGCGCAAAGACGGCACCTCCGCTCTGCGCCGTCACATCTGTTATTAAACACTTTGACCAGTATTTTTTCGCGGTTAAAAAAGTTTCTGTGAACGCGCCGTTACTTTTTATAACCGATTGTCTGCCCTGCGAGCGGCTCTTGTTTGTCGTTAAGTTTGAGAACTTCTTTTAGAGCGTTTTTATCAATACTCGTTCGGATACGGCAGCCGAGGTCTTTCGACGTACAAGCATGATAGACATTCTGCGTGGCACAACCTGCTGATAGGTACGACTCGGGACCGGTCACTTTCGTTCTGTCCGCAACGTAAATGAAATTGACCGGTGCGACATAAACGTAATCCTGTTTTCCCGCCTTGCGCCGGTGGTCGCCTTTCAATTTCAGAATCAACTTATTTTCCTTCGCGTCGTAAAGATACGTACCTTCTTTCAGAACGACGTAAACGTCAATCTCTTGCAGATTCATTGCTGTCGGAATCGTTCGTTTATCTCCGCGTGTGATACCGTTTGCGACCCAAAGGAGGTCTGACAAATCTTGTAATTTTATCGGAGTTTCCTGAACATCGTGGAGCGATGCCCGCTTGTCAATCGCGTCGAATACCGGTATCCCGCCGGTTTTTGTTGGAGCGGGAAGTTCAATGTCCTGAGCAAAGAGCGTTGTACATATAAAAGCGAGAACGCTCGCAAGGATAATCTTCTTCATAATAAACCTTTCGTGTTTGTGTTAGTTTAGTACTGTTAAAAAATAATGCTTTTCCAAAGCAACAGGACGCTATTGTATCATAAAAACTATTCGCTCGTAAGTACCACAGATAAATTTTAGATTTACACACCCAACGGTTACGATTTTGAAATGCGCATCTTGCAATATCGGCAGGCGAAAGATACAATGATTTAAGTGAAGCCGGTTCTTCGTATCGGCTCCTTTGTTATAATGTCACCTTTGAACGAAACAATCAGCAAAAGTAGAAAGCGAGACAAACGATGTCCAAAGAAGAATACGAAATTGAGATACGTCCGAATGGCGAAGTGAGTGTGCGTACAATCGGGATCAAAGGTACCGCGTGTGTTGATGCCGCAAAACAATTTGTAAAAATGTTGCAAGGCACAGAATTAGAAGAAACGCACACAAACGAGTTCTACGAACACGAGACAAACAGCGTCGAAAACCAAAATCAAGCGGAATCGTGGAACCGCTGGGAATAGAGCGGCGGACGACGCGGGATTTCATAACCGTTCACGCACTTGCCGTGAACGATTACGAAATTCGTTTCCGCTTGTGACTATCAATGACAACAGCCGGAACAGCCCGTTTTCGGGAATGTTGGATTGTCAATCGCGAAACCGCGTCCGTTTACGCCGTCCATAAAATCTATCGTTGTACCTTCAAGATGTAGGTCGTATTTCTTTTGCGTTACCAGTTTCACGCCGTCATACTCGTAACGAGCATCAATTTCGGGGTCAAACGTGTTGTCAAAACCTAATGAATACTGCATACCGCTGCAACCGCCGCCAAGAATTGTCAGGCGTAAAACGGTATCGTCACCGAGTTGTTGGGCGGTAATGATGTTCTTAATTTCGGCTGTTGCCGAAGGTGTTACTGTGATTGACATAATAGTCTCCTTGTATGGTTAAAAAATTATAAACAAAATAAATTCTACACTTCTCACGCCGGATACGTCAACAATGTCCCGATATTTTTCGTCTTCAAATTTTCGCGTCCGTTCAGCCCGATTAGTTCTATCAGGAACAAACCTCCGACCACCACGCCGCCGTTTTCTTCTATCAACTGACGGCATGCGTCCATCGTTCCGCCAGTTGCTAACAAATCGTCAACAATCAACACCCGCGTACCTGACTTGACCGCGTCGCTGTGCATCTGAACCGTGTTGACTCCGTATTCGAGTCCGTATGATTTCGATACCGTTTTATACGGCAACTTACCCGGCTTACGTATCGGTACAAATCCAACACCGAGCCGCATAGCAATCGGTACCGCGAACACGAAACCGCGTGCCTCCGGTGCGGCGACAAGATCAACCTTTCCCCATTCTTTCGTTAATTCAATCATCTGGTCAATAGCCGCCGCAAGTGCCTGCGGTTCCTGCAAAAGCGGCGTAATGTCGCGAAACTTAATTCCGGCAATAGGGAAATCCGTCACTGTACGAATGTAATCTGATAAGTTCATAAAATCCTGCGTAATGTTTGTTAGTTTTGTGAGAACATAGTGTAGCCGCACGTTGGTTACACAAAGACAGCATTGTATCACATTTTGATAATGTCAGAAAGTGGGCGCGAAAATCGAACCGTTGTATTCCGAATACAAATATGCTATACTCTACACGTCGGTATACAATAATTTGTGGTATTAAACGGAGAAATAAAATGGAAACCGAAATACTAGAAGAAGAGACGGATTACACCGCGGAATACATCGCGTTCATCGTTCGTAAGTTTTCAGATAAACACCGTATCCCGCTCAAGCAGGCGTTTAACTATTTGTACGACCACGGCGGTATCCATTTCCTTCACGAAAATTACGGAGTTGAACATTGTGAAAATCCGCGAATCACGTTGGATTCGTTGCAGTTTATTTGTAAACGCAATGGAGGTGAATTGTGAAACTTTATCACGGAACTAATGCGGAATTTGGTGCGATTGACCTCAATAAATGTCCGCGTAATCGCGACTTTGGACGTGGTTTTTATCTAACAAAAAATTTTAAGCACGCACAGGAAAGAGCAATTGATAAGGTCAACAAAGAAGGCGGCAAGGTTGTAGTTTTAGAATATGATTTTGATTTAGACAGGGTAGTTACAGTAAAGCCAACGCTGAAAGTCAAACGTTTTGTTGAAGTTTGCGAAGAGTGGGCGTTGTTTGTGATGACTAATCGTTTGAGCGAAGAAAACGACCCGCAACACGATTACGACATCGTTGAGGGACCAGTTGCCGACGACAGAATGTTCAAACAGTTCAGCAGGTTTTTATCGAAAGAATTTGGAGCGGATGAACTTGTCAAAAGATTACAATACCATAAGGCAACTCACCAAGTCGCGTTTTGTACAGAATCGTCGATTAGTATTTTTGTTGAATGTATTCCCAAACAGGAATCCGTACTTGAAGTATTGGTGAATAAAGTAACTAATACGTTAATGGCAAAATTAAACTTGAAGTTGCCCGAAGCGATGAAAACAATTTACAATTCCGCAATCTTTGAGCAACTTGCGGATTTTTCCACGCTTGCGTATCGTAAGCCGTGTGAGGAAGTTTATGAGATGATTAAGAAGGAGTTGACCTAACATTACCCTAAAATTTCGTAACAATTTTCGTTTATGACTGTACTACTGAATTTATGTTAAACTCAATAATTCGTCAGGGATTTATTTTGCTTGCGAAAGTGTTGAGCGGTGCTAGTGTGCGTTACATTGATTGCACGCCCGATACTTGCCAGCGAGTTTATTTTGCAAACCACACGAGTCATCTCGACGCTCTTGTGATTTGGGCATCGTTGCCCGGTTTTGTCCGCGACACAACACGTATGGTTGCCGCGCGCGATTACTGGGAAGCGGGTCTTGTACGGCGTTATATTTCACAACACCTGTTCAACGCTTTGCTTATAGACCGCGAACAGGTCAACATTCACAACACGCCGGTCAATGTTATGCTTGACGGAATGGGTGACAAATACTCGCTCATAATTTTCCCCGAAGGCGGACGTTCCAGTAACGAGGCAGGTGAGGTCGGACAGTTCAAAAGCGGATTGTATCACCTCGTAAAAAAACGTCCCGACCTCGAACTGATTCCGGTTTGCCTGAACAATATGAACCGCATCCTGCCGCGTGGACGAACGATTCCGGTTCCGATGTTGTCACGGGTAACATTCGGTCCCCCGATTTGGTTGGAAAAAGGCGAGAACCGCGACGCGTTCCTCACACGGGCAAGGGAAGCGGTAGTACGGCTTGCGGGAAAACAAGATGAACTTTATTAACAGTATGATTTGCATACCTGCACTTTCCAAGTGACAGTGCTCAAAATGTCTTTCGGTAATTATCCTTTTCATTGTCTAATAGATGTCACGCCAACACAGAGACGTGAAGTATCGCGCCTCTATAAGGCATCTTCTAAAAACCCATTGACTCAAAACAACAAACCCCGTAAAATTAGGGACTTGCTGAACGAAATAGTGGAGTTTTTAGAAGTTGCCATAAGAGTAATAACCGAGTTCGTTGTGCGATAGAAAAATATATTCCAACATTCTTACTCATTTCCGAGATTTAGCGGCATCTCCCCTTTACAATATGAAAACTCGTGTCATACTTGCACACCTTGAACATTATTCCTTTGCTTGGGAGAGGCAAAAACATATGAAGATTTTTGCGAAGCACCCAATTGCTGCGGGATTTACAGCGTGTCGCTGGACATTTGTTCGGTTTTTTATAATTGCGGTTCTGCTAACTGCTGCTACGTTTAAGGCGTGGCAATTAGCAACGGTGTCTGTTCTTGGTGAAGGTTTGCTTCATTCACGATTGCTCAACGTGTTGGTTGTTGAGTTTGAGATATTTTTTAGTTTTTGGCTAATTACGGGCTTGTTACCTAAATTAACATGGCTTGCAAGCATAGTGCTTTTTTCAGCGTTTACGATTGTGTCGTTGTTAAAGGCGGTTACAGGTGAGACATCCTGCGGCTGTTTTGGAAATGTAACGGTTAATCCTTGGATTACGGCTTTATTTGACTTATGCGTAGTCGGGCTACTGGGAATGTCCCGACCAAAGGAAAAGATTTTGTATCAGGTGTCGAGCCGTCCATTACTTTTGTATAGTGGATT
>JAITST010000331.1 GCA_031287585.1 Planctomycetaceae bacterium
CTAGTTCCGACTCAATCCAAATCTTACCGTTCAACATTTCAACGATACGTTTTGAAATCGCAAGTCCAAGACCTGTACCGCCGAAATTGCGAGACGTGCTGCTGTCCGCTTGTTCAAAAGCATTGAACAAGCGTGACTTCTGTTCGGAACTGATACCGATACCAGTGTCGGTTACGTCGAACTGGATAACGCAATCGCCGTTGTCTTCTTCCGATACTAACGCAATGTTGACGCTAATCCTGCCGTTTTCGGGTGTGAACTTGACCGCGTTCGAGAGCAGGTTCGTGAGAACTTGTATGATACGTTGGTCGTCGGATTCGATAACCGCCGGAATGTTGCGGTCGATACGAACCGATAATTCTTGCCCGCGTTCTTCGACACGAAAGTTTATAACGTTGACAACACGTTGTAACATTCGTTCAAAATTGAACTCGGTGAGCGAGATAGAAAACTTGTTTGCTTCGATTTTTGATATGTCGAGGATGTCGTTGATTACGCCGAGTAAGTGTGTTGACGCTCCTTCGATTTTACCCAGACAATATTCTTTCTTCTCAATCGTCGGCGACGATTTCCCGATTGCGGTCATACCGATAATCGCGTTGAGCGGAGTCCGTATTTCGTGCGACATATTCGAAAGGAACGTACTTTTCGCGAGACTAGCGTGTTCCGCCAGCAACTTCGCCTCCTCCGCGTTTTGCTGTGCCAACCGCATATCAGTTACGTCGTGCAACATCATAAGCGAACCGTCAAAATCGGTTGACTGCATCGGGACAAACTGCAACTGATAATGGCGTACTTCTTTGCCGGACAAGTTGAGCAAAATTTCAGACCTGATAATCTGACGTGTTTTGCATGCGGAAATCAATTTTTCAGCAAGTTCGTCCACCCATTTTTCGTCTGCGAACTTTTTGAAAATTTCGCGGAACTTTTTACTGTTGATTTCAAAGAAATGTGTGATACCAGATTCGACGAGAAAGGTATTTGTACAATACGAAAACCGTCCTTCGCTATCGAACAACAGAATAATGTCCGGACTATTTTCAAGTATCAGACGCATATACTGTTCCTGACGGCGTTTCTCGAACGCCTGCATAGCCGCGATGCTCTGGCTCGAAGTCGCCAACTGCTTATTACGCTCGTGAGCAGTCTGCAATCGCGCAAGTTGACGCGCCAACTTCGCATTATCTCTTTGAAGTTGAGCGATTTGACTTTGCAGGTTTTCTTGCTCTTGCTCGGGTAACATTGGTTATCAGGGTTCGTGGGTAACGGAGAAATTCGTGATTGAGTTTGACTGTTGTCAAAGTACAACCGCGAAAAGCATATACATAGGCAACGTCTAAAAACTCCACCATTTCGTTTGACAATCCTCTAATTTTACGTGGTTTGCTGTTTTGAGTCAATAGGTTTTAGAAGATGCCAAAAGTTACTGCAAACCCTTATCCCCGTAAGGGGTTGAACAAAGTGTTATAGCGGTATTTTTTGTTGAACGGCTACATCGGCGCGGTGTGGGACTACGAGTTTTCGGGCGAAGCGAACGGGTATGCCAGCAACGCACCGGTTCTTGCGCCATCAGTACGCGGCGGAACAGCAATCGGCGAAATCGGCTTGAACGCGACATTGCGGCGTATTGAATTGCACGCCGGTCTCGAAGGATACCTCGGTCAACGCGAAGGTTTCAGCAGAAACGTCGGCGCGGCGGTTCTAAATCAGTTTTTTCACAGATAGTTAAGGATAGGCAGCAGTTATCAGACAGCAGATTGCAGACGACTGCTGTTCGATAACTGCCTTTGCTATCGGGTGTATTCACAATGCCGGAAAAGCCCAGCCGTCGCGGAACTCCGGTTTGAGATGGGCGTTGACCGCTTCCGAATCCGTTGTCATCGTTTCGGGATTCCACGTTGCCCGTTTCGTACCAGTTCGGTGCATCTGCGCCGCAACAGAAATCGCCTCCATATACCGACCGGCATATTCAAAACGGCACTCGCACATCTCCGGCTTGCCCGCCTTGATCGCCTCAATCCATTGCCGATGATGACCGACACTCGGCAGAAATGATGTGTACGGGTTCGGCGGTTGAAAATCGGCAAACTTCTCCGCCGGCAACAATTTGTGATAGCCGTAATGCACTTGCAGCGAACCCTCTTTGCCGACAAACAACACTCCCGCGTTTTGACTTGCGTCAATCCGTTCCGGCGCGATGCCTTCCGGTCGGCGGTTGCCGTCGTACCAATGAAGTTTGAACGGATTGCCGTTTGCGTGCCGGTGCGTAAATGTGATGTGCTGATAGTCCCGGTTGTACAACGGATGCGGTTCGGGTCCGTCAATCTCAATCACGCTCGGCGGCGTGATGTTCAACGCTGTCCACGCTAAATCAATCGTGTGCGGTCCCATTCCAGCGACCCAGCCGCTGCCGGAATGCCAGAAACCGTACTTGCTGAACGAGAGCCACGCACTGTTGAACGGACGGAACGGCGTTGGTCCGAGCCAAAGGTCGTAATCCAACTCTTCGGGAACCGGCGTACTGCCGACCGGGTCTTCCTTCGGAACGTAAGTTCCCTGACACCAAATATGCACATCGGCGATGTCGCTCACACTGCCAATCGCTCCGGCACGGAGTAACTCAATGCCTCGATAATAATGAGCGCCGTTCCACGAGCGGACTTGCGTTCCCGTTTGTGTACAGAGTTTCTTCTTCCGCGCAAAATCGGTCATCAGCCGGGTTTCCCAAACGGAATTGGCAAGCGGCTTTTCGCAGTAGCAATGCAAACCGCGATTCATCGCATCGCACGCGACAATGCCGTGCGTGTGGTCGAGCGTCGCGACTAATATCGCGTCGAGTTCCTTGCTCTTTTCGTCGAGCATCACGCGGTAATCTTTGTAACGGTGTTCGACATTGTATCTGTCCGATTGGGCGGCAAGCGTTTTGGAATTGACATCGCAAAACGCCAAAAGTTTTTCCGAACCGCTCGTTTCGGCAACCATTTCGGAAATGTTCGCGCTGCCGCGTCCGCCGACACCGACAACGGCGATGTTGAGTTTCGAGTTCGGGCTTTTTTCAGCCAAAACTGCGGGTGAGCAAACCGCGCCGAGTGTTAAAGCGGAGGCGGTTTGAAGGAAAGTACGTCTGCTGTTTTTCATCGTATTATAGGGGGTTAAAAGTGAAAGGTTTGATTGAAAACCCTCCGGTTGGCGCGCCAACCGAAAGGGTTTTTGAAAAAGGTTTTTGTTAGTGGTTAAGGTTTCGAGTTAAATTCCGACCACGCTTTCTTTTTCGCTTCGTCATCGAACGACGCGTCGTGCAGCCAGAGTTGCAAGTGCAATGTCAGCGGTTCGGATTTTTTCAACGTGTAACGTGTTCCCGATTTTGGGAATGTCGGCTGAAACCAGTTGAGGTTGGGGAATTGGACAAATTCGCCCGGATAGTCGGGGTTGGTCGTTTTCTCAAATACGGTGAGTTCCGTTCGACCTTCCGATTTCGGATTTTTCCACGACGCGCCAACCCACGCCGGATTTTGAGCCGCGTTTTCTTTTTCGCTCAACGTGCTTGCTTTCCAGTCGGCGAGCGGCTGCATTCGGATATTGAGTCCGCCGTATGCTTTCGTACCGCGACGGGCGATTGTTACCTCATCGACCAGCGATTCCAGCCGCAGGTCGAAATTGATTTTGCGTCCGTTCGCGCCGCGCGGAAAAACGGTGAACGCAACCAATTCGTTGACAATCGGTTCTTCGTCTTTCCACTTCCAGACGTTTTCGGCAACGAGTTGAAACTGACCGTTTTCGGTTTTGCTCGTTGAAATTTTTCCGGTCGGGCGCGCGAAAACTTTTTGCAGCGCGTGCAGGTCTGCCAATTCGCCTTTGTAACCGACTTCGGGCCACGCCCAATAAATGCCGCGATGATGCGGATGGTCATCGCTCCAATCTTTCGTAACCGGCTGCCCGTCGAAATCGAAGAGCGGCTGAATGTAATTGCTTCGCGGAACGGCATATTGCCGCGCGTATTTGTTGTCCTTGATTTTGTCCCCATATCCTTCCGGCAGCGGGACGGTCTTGTAGTTGTACTGAAAAACAGGGACGCTGTTTTCCGTGATGACGTACTCGCCTTTTGCGTCGTCAACTTTGATGTCGAAGTCGGCACGGGCAATGACTGCGCCAACCGACAAGACAATGAGAAATGATGTGAAATGTTTCATTGTTTGATTTCCTTTCGGGGTTAAACTAAATGGTTAAGTTAAGGGCATTTCTAAAAACATCAGATTTAACCGCGGAGTTCGCAGAGAAACGCAGAGATTTTATTTTGAAGATTTTTTGTAATGATTCATAATAGAATAAGTTACAAAAAACACTCCTCTGCGATTCTTTGCGTCCTTTGCGGTTAAAAAAAATTATTAGATGTTCCCTTAAACTAATGGTTAAACTCTCTTACCGTTCTGACGAACGTTTTGATGTTTTCTGTTGGTGTTTCCGCCGGCAACGCGCAGCCCGCTCCGATGACGATTCCGTTACCGTGAAATGTTTCCAGCACTTGTATCGTTTTCTCTTTGATTGTTTGCTCGTTGCCGAAACAAAATGTGCCAGAGGGGTCGAGGATTCCGAATACGATTGACTTTTTGTCCATCGTTTTTCGCACTTCCATTATATCCGTTTTGTAGTCAATTTCGACACCCGCAAAGCCGCATTCGGACAGCGTTTGCAATATGCGGTTCGTGTTTCCGCAGATATGACAGACCGTTTCGATTCCGTCGTTCGCCAATTCCCGCGCCAACCGGCTTTGAAACGGTGCCGCAAACTTTTGGTACATCGCCGGCGAAATCAAATCGGGACTGCACATACTATCACCGAAACTTGTCATATCCGCTCCCGCTGATTTGACCAAACGATGAAACGCAAGATGAACTTCGTAACAACGTTCGATCAGGCGGAGTATCGCCGGTTCTTGCTGCGGATTCTTCATTGCGAGCATCATATTCGTCATTCCATAAACCGCCATTGCCAAACTGAACGCCCCTTGATCGGCATTGCCGCGTATAAATAATTCGCCGCCGACTTGCTGCCGTATCAGCCGTATCGCTTCCAAATAAATCTGTATCCGTTCGTCCGACTGCAATTTTTTCACCTCGGCGTTTTCAATCACAACCTCAATGTCGTCTGAAATCGGCGCGGTAACTTTTGCCGGTATGTCGTCGGGAAAATACGTTTCCGCGCCGAGTGCCGACGCTTCGAGCGCGGTGTCAACATCGGTCAATATGCCGTCCAGCCCGTACTTCGCCGAAGCGTCAATAAACGCTTTCGCGATGTTGTGCGGGTTGCCGCGAAACTGCTTCATCGTCAAACCCGCCTCGCGCGCCGCGGGCATAAAGTTATGCAGCATAATCGGGACAACATCGGTCGGGATGTTGTGCAGCGTATTGTGAATTCGTTGATAGCCGTTCATTGATTATAATTTTACCGGTACACGTTTTTCATAACATTCCAACGCCGCGAACACAACTTCGTGGCTGCGCACCGCGTCCGCAAGGTTGCAGTGCGACTCAACGTTGTTCGTGATACAACCGATGAAGTGATCAATCTCCGCCTGAAACGGGTGGTGCGAAACGTTGCTGGAATCCGGCAATATCGTTGGTATTTCGATCCAATCATTTTGTTTCGGAAAGAACTCCGACCAAATTTTGTTATCGACCGCCGTGCCTTTGTCGCCGAAAATCCGAATCGGAAAACGGTACGGCATCACGCATTCCGCGTTGACACAAACTTTCGCTTTCGCACCGTTTGCCAACTCCATCAGGATTACTTCCAATCCGTCGTACTCCATCGGCGGCGCGTTGTCTGTCCAAGTATTGTTCATCGGATTGAACTCCCGCGTTCGTCCTTTCCGAACACCGCCCGCCATTGCGAAAACTTCTGTCGGTAACGCGGCGGCGTTGGCATCGGTCGAAGCCAGCCAGCGTGCCGCGTCAATCGCGTGGCAACCGGCAACGAGCGACGCGCTCACGCCTTGCTCAATTGTTCGGGCATCTTTCCAACCGCCCCACCAACTTCCGTTGTAACTCATATAATCGACTTCGACATAGTACGGCGTTCCGAAAATGCCGTCCGCTAACATTTTCTTCAACGTTACGAGCAGCGGATTCCAACGCAGCACGAAACTGACAACCGTTTTCACACCTGCCGCCGCAACCGCGTCGCGCATTCGCCGCAAGTCGTTCAGTGTCGTTGCCGCCGGTTTTTCAATGACAATGTGCTTGCCGAGTGCCGCCGCTTCGAGGACATTTTCGCAATGCAAATGTTGCGGAGTGCAAATCGAAACGGCATCGACATCGGGTTGGCGCAACGCTTGCGACAACTCGGTATGACAGCGGACATTGTCCAAGCCGAGTTCGGCAACCATTGCGGCGGCGCGTTCGGCGGAGACATCGTTGACCGCAACGATACGGCAATCGCCGCGGTTGCGGTAAGCCGCGCAATGCTGCCGGGCAACCCAGCCCGCACCGTTAATCAGTATTCCGTACATAATGATTTGTGTTTGGTAAAAAAGTTGTGTTTGGTATAAAGTTGTGTTTGATATGAGGAGTGATGTTTAGTATTTTCACATCATTTTACCATCACGATATTCCCTTGTCGTTCAAATCCGTGCTTAGCACAAAATCGAACAAGAGAAACAGATGAGTGAAATTATCATTGACCCGTCAAAAGACAGGTACATACTGGATTAACATTTCTTTTCGGTCTTCGGTTGGCGCGAATAAAAACCCGCAGCGTAAGCAAGGACAATGTGCTAAAACCCTCGCTTGCGCTCTGGGCTTTTGCTTGCGTTACTGCCTACTATGAATAAAAGGTGCTTGCAAAGTGCCGCCGGTTCGAGTACATTTTTACAATGCGAAACTTAACCCAAAACCGAACAGGCACAACCGATGAGTGAAATTATCATTGACCCGTCGAAAGAGCGGCACATACTGGATTTTCGCACGCTCGGTTTTCGCGACGTTCTCGTATTGGGACATTACATTTATCGTGAAGCCCATCAGCCGCTGCAAATTCACGATCACGGAAACTGCATCGAGATTTGTTATCTCGCCGAAGGGCATCAGTATTACCGCGTTATTGACAACGACTATTTCCTTCGCGGCGGCGAGGTGTTGATGACCTATCCGCACGAACCGCACAGCACAGGTTTTCTGCGTGAAGGCAAAGGCAATCTCTATTGGCTGATTATCCGGCGACCGGCGAAGACCAGCGGGTTTCTCGGAATGAAGTTTGAACACGGTAAAACGTTGTATGAATCGTTGAGCGGTTTGCCGTCGCGTCATTTCAAACTGCACATCGGTTCGCAAAAGAATCTGGAATCGGTTTTCACATTGATGGCAACGAATCAAACAACTCCGCCCGACACGTTCACGCTCATCAACATCCAAAACTATCTGCTACGCTTCCTGCTGGATTTAATCGACGCGGCAAAAACGCAGAAGCAAACAACCGTGTCGGAAAATATCGCACAAGCGGTGCGGCAAATCAAAGACAGCGGCGATAAGTTTTATACGCTGCACCAGTTGGCGCGGATAGCGAATCTTTCGGAGTCGCGTTTCAAACATCGTTTCAAAGAAGAAATCGGGACTACGCCCGCCGATTACCAAATCCGCCAAAAGATAGACCAAGCCCGCAAGTTGTTGCTGCGTCCCCAAACAACAATTCTTGATACCGCGTTGGATTTAGGTTTTTCGTCATCGCAATACTTCGCAACCGTGTTCCGCCGCTATACAGGAATGACACCAGCAGAGTATCGTGCCAGTGAAACGATGAGGGAATGATCGGTACTGACCTTTTGCGTTTTATTTTTTGCGGAATCTATTCAAAGAGGTCGCTGTGCGTTCCTGTGCGAAACAGTTAGCGTTTTTTCGCCGTTGTTGATTTTATAAATCAACAACCAATCCGGTTTGATATGGCATTCACGGTTGCCTTCGTAAGTGCCGCTTAATGAATGGTCGTGATGCTTTTCTTCCAGCAGTTCACCTTGCTGCAACACCGCGACCACATCATTCATTAACGATGTATCATAACCTCGTCTGATAATTCGTTTTAAGTCCTTGCGGAATTTGGTAGTTGTGTTCTTTTGTTTCATCACCATTCCTCATCTAAATCGTCCTCGGCTTCCATTTCCGCTTTGACTTCTGCAAGGATTTCTTCAAAACTATTATAAGATTTTGCTTGAATTTTACCGCTCGCAATATCTCTACCTTCCTGCAATGCCGCGATTGTCTCGGCGTTAGGAGTATGATAAATCTTGCACAGTTCACATTCCTGTCCCGCTGCAAGTTCGGGTTCAGAAACAAACTGCTTTTGCCTCATAACAAAATCCTTGACGGAATCCAAAATACTTTCCGGCAGAAAATCAATTTCGTGTTTCAAAAAATTACGGGTCTCAACGGCTGTCATTGATGGGTCTCCTTTCTTTATACGGTATAGTTATCGTTCACCTGAAAAACATTACCACCATTGTAACGCATACCTCACAAAACCGCAATCGGCGTGTTGCGGATACACAACCCCGCGTGCCTCATCATCGCTCCTTCATAAACTGAATATATCCGTAAAAGCGAGGGACGTGTGCTGTTTCGCACATTGTCGGTATCCAACTGATAAAAATGTTTTCGGACGCGATGTTGCGGAAAAAGTTGATCCGCCATTCATCGTATTTCGACGGTGTCCCGAAACCATACACTTTGAACGCCGCAAAGGGGATGTACATATCCGCCGTCCAGATTTTCGCGTCGTTATCGACAAACGATGCGGTCTTGAATTTGGAGTTCCAGAGAAAATCACGTAACGGCAGGTCGAGTTTCAAGTCCATTTTCTCGCCGGTTGGCGCGACCTGAAACTCAACGTATTCGTGCTTGTACCAATCCGCAACCGGATGAATAAACGCCTCCACAACATCCCGCTCCCAAAGCCCGACACGTTTTCCTTCGGTAATCGCCGGTTCTAATGTTGACAACTTGTCGAAACACGAAACAAAACGAAGTATCAAAAACCGCGAAGTCCAATACGCATTAACGTAGGTCTCATGAGAACGGTCAACGAGCGAACCGTCTTGAATCCGTTTCTCAATCGCAGTTCCGGCGTACTGTTTCTGAAAACCTCCGGCAGTCCGCCGCCCCAATTCAGGCAAATCGAATTTCGACGAAAGATGCTGTGCAAAAATGTATTTTTTTGGTGTGTCCACAATGGGCGCGTTCATAAGGGATGTGGTCATAATGGATGTAGTCATAGTGAATGATGTACCGCAGAGATTTCAAAATCTGACACATCCCATTCTAGCGGATGAATGAAATGATGTCGAGAGTGACGGCAGTCTGATAGAATAGTTATTTTTTCACAGGTAGTTAAGGGTAGATAAGGATAGTTTTTTGTATTCTACCCTTAACTACCTGTGAAAAAAGTCCGGTTGGCGCGCCAACCGGAATCGTTGATTGAAAAGGTTTTGTCAGTGGTTAGGGCTTCTCATTAAACGCGGAACCGTTTTGTGGTTGTACAGGAAAGCCGGCGCACCCTTTTCCATTTCACTTCGTCAAATCAAATTTTACTTTGTTGACACCTTTGTTTATGGTAACGGTCAGACCGCTGGTTTCCGTATTGACGTAACGTATCGGAATGGAAAATTCGCTACCGCCCATTGTTGTTGAGCTGCCCGATGAGGGCTTGTCTGGCGACGCATCTTCGTTGACGACTGGCTGTGTTTTTTGTTCTTTCAGGGCGATTATCGCGACTGCGGCTTCGCCGATTGGTGTGCCATCGTTGTCCTTGAACGTTGTTACGTTACGAATAACGCCGTTTTCGATGATGCCCGACGATTCTCTCGTTCCTTTGACGGCGAAGATAATCGTACCGTTTGCCAACGGCTGCCCGTCGAATGTAACCGTACCTTCAACCTTGCCCAACGTCAATCCGTTACCGCAGCCCGCACAAAATAACAACGCCGTCAAAAATCCTGTAACAATAAAAGTATAAAATGTTTTCATAGTTTTGTATAGAAAGTTGAATGTGAAAAAATACTGGGGAAAGGTGAGAGGTAATAAGTGAGCGTACTGTATAACAAAAGTTTGAACAAATATTACCTCTCACCTCATTACTTACCTAACTACAAGCCATTCGACTCACCGCCTTCTCTCGACGCGGCGGCACGATATGCTTCACCGCCGATGGTTTCCGAAACAAAACGGCACGAGCCGTCGCACATCGCAAAGTTTGCGCCGCCGCTGTGCATACTTCGAAAACCAATGTTCCAATCCCACGCCTGCAAACCGTCGATAGTGACCGCACCAGCACTGTTTGGTAATTTTTGTATCAACCACGCATTGCGGGAATTGATAGGATGTGCTGTTGATGCCCAACATTGGGACCCCCAATTCTGCCAATGGCTTAACGTACCGATACACTCGCCAATCAAAAACGTGTTAGAAAGTCCGTCGGTAATGCCGCCGAAGTTCGCCGCCCAACCGCAAACGCCGATCACGCCGCGCGGTTTGGTGATGTTGTTTCCCGCGCCCGTCATCCCAACAACGTCAGCGTTATTGTTTGTTCCCCAACCTGTTCCGGTACTGTTACGATAATCTCCAATGCAGGCGGCGTAATCACTTTGAGAAAGTGTCCAGTTATCGTTCGCCTGAATCCCGCCGGAAACGCTCCAGCCCGTTTCTCCCGTAATCTCGCGTGCTAACGGGTCTGATGGACAAAGGAAGTTGGGATAAATTTTTCGGATCACTTTGTAATTACATTGAACCGTTGAATCGTTCATCATCTGGTCGTGATTGGTTCCTGTCCACGCCGCAGGACGATCAAACGGTACTTTTGTCCAATCAATCATAGCGTAATCCGATTGTCCTTCGATAAACGGTAACAATCGAACAGTCCAGTTCCAACCCGCCGTTCCTCTTCCGCCACGCGACGTATCTTCACCGCCGTCACAAATGGGCAATCCGCCTTGAACATCGTGATAATTGTGCATCCCGAGCGCAATCTGTTTCATATTGTTCATACACTGCATCCGACGCGCCGCCTCACGGGCGGCTTGCACAGCGGGCAAGAGCAAAGCGATTAGAACGCCAATAATGGCGATAACAACAAGAAGTTCAACCA